>CAXIDD010000440.1:0-5055 GCA_964021975.1 uncultured Saprospirales bacterium
TGTAAACCAATCTTTGTCCAAATTTAGGCCCAAGTTGCTTTCTAATTACATTGACATTTTGAAGGTTTGGTCCAGCAACCATATGTCCACCATCGAGCATTCGTCCTCCCACTCGTGTATGTCCCAGTTCATGGAAGAAGTTCATCCCATAACCATACGTTCTTGAATCAAGATCAGAAGAAGTCCCATTTACAAACATATTCAATTGTTCAAAGTCAAGTTGGAGTGTATTTTGCTCTACTGGGTCATCAGAATCCATGTTAACTCGACTTCCTCCTCCTTCATTATCTTTCACTATGACTGTCTCTTTATGTTTAATTGCCTTTATTAGCATTTTTCTAGCACGCTTACTTCCTGAAAGTTTCCCTTTAGGTTTCGTATATGTCATATTTCCAGAGTCATCTACATTCAATGTAAGTCCTGTAAATTCTTCTAATTCTTGCTTAGTTTGTTTCCATTCATCAGGACGTTCAGCTTTTATAGAAGCTACATTCACTGAATCACCATTCACATCGATATTTAATATTGGATTATTAGCTCCATACTGATAAGGCGTCATCGAAGTATATTTCTCAGCAAAGCGATCAGTCGTCATGAACCTCCCAATAGCCGGATCATACTCCCTCGCCCCATAGCTCAACCAATCCAACCCAAACTCCTTCCCGCAAGCCTGACGGGACTTCCGCTACGCTCCAGCATTCAACCCCTTACCATTGTAAAGATACGGATTTTCCCTCCCTGCATTTTGCATATAAGGCCCTTCCATATTCATCCCAAAGGGATAGTAGTGCGTTTTACTTAAAATCTCATTGGTCTCTGGATCATCGGTAGCTTCTACGATGCCATCTCCTTCCTTATCGAGAATATTTGTAGGAACCATCCCATCAAAGTAGCCCTAAGTCTAATCCTGTAAATTCTATAATCCTGTAAATCCTGATTCTGCCTTGGAGATAGCAGATAGTTTTTGGCATATACAAAAGCCCATCCCATTTTACTACTCCAAAGCAAATGCCACATAAACATCCCCCGAATCCTTCCCTAACTTACCACCGCCACAGGCAATGACTACATACTGTTTTCCATCCACGGCATAAGTAGCGGGTGTTGCAAAACCAGCTGCTGGAAGATTGGCTTCCCACAATAAATCACCATTGTCTTTATCAAAGGCACGAATCTTTTGGTCAGGTGTGCCGGCCATAAAAACTAGACCTCCGGCTGTGACAACTGGGCCACCATAGCTTTCGGAACCTGTAGGTTCTGGACTATTCAATTCGGGATGATCGCCTAAGGTTACTTTCCAAGATTGTTCTCCGGTTTGGAGATTGACCGCATTAAGTGTTCCCCACGGAGGGGTAATAGCGGGATAACCATCCTGATCTTTAAAGCGCTTGTACCCATTTAAGTAATAGGGAAGCGCATTCCTATCTGCCTTTATATCAGCTATTGCTTCACCATCTGGTAAGTCTAATAAGAAGGTACTCAAAGCTTCAATTTGTGGCTCAGATAAAAACTTGAAAGAAGGCATAGCTCCTTTTCCATTCGCTAAGGTTGTTGAAAGCGTAGCCTGGTCCATTCGTTGCTGTAAACCATTCAAATCAGGCACGTTTCCGAACATTTCGCCGCCTTTTAAATCACCGCCATGACAACTGGCACAATAGGTATTGTATATTTTTTTGCCTTTTGCTAAAAGGTTTTGAGGATTGTTTTCATGTTTAATCATTTGTAAAATCCAGGGCATTTCACTGGCATTAATAATAAGGTTATTCGTACTGGCATCAAATGCAGCCCCGCCCCATTCGCCACCACCGTCCAAACCGGGTAGAATAATACTTCCTTGGGTACTTGGCGGCACAAAATGTGGTCCTTCTAAAAGTGTGTCCCAGCGAGATTTGACATAAGTATAGGCTTCTGGTGTCCGCTGCGTAATGTCTTCTTCCTGCATTCGATTGCGAGAAAAAGGCTTGGGTAAGCTCGGTATGGGCTGGGTGGGAGCGGCATGTTCTCCATCTAAAGTAGAGGCTGGAACTGGTACTTCTTCAATTGGAAATAATGGCTCGCCTGTTTTACGATCAAAAACAAAAATATGTGCCGACTTGGTAATTTGAGCAACAGCTTCTACTGCTTGACCATCTTTTTCAAGGGTAATTAGATTGGGAGGTGCTGGTAAATCTCGGTCCCAAAGATCGTGGTGGACAAATTGATAATGCCAAATGCGTTTTCCGGTATTGGCATCTAAGGCCAATAAGCAATTGGCGTATAAATTATCGCCCAAACGATCCCCACCATAAAAATCAGTTGCAGCGGATCCGGTCGGCACAAAAACGATTTCATTTTTTATATCTAAGCTAAAGCCAGACCAGGCATTGGCACCACCGGCATATTGCCAAGCTGCTTTGGGCCAAGTTTCATAACCTGCTTCACCAGGGAAAGGGATGGTATGAAAAATCCAGGTTTGTTCGCCTGTTTTGACATTAAAAGCCCGAACGTGCCCGGGAGCTGCACCCACACTTTCGGAAACCCTGGAGCCTAAAATAAGGAGATCTCCAAAGATGATTCCGGGCGTGTTAGACACTAAGAACAGGTCATCAATGTTGCGTTCGAGACCTTTGAGTAAGTTGACTTGGCCACCTTCTCCAAAATCAGTATTTAAAGTTCCAGTCTTAGCATCAAGACAGTACAAAGTAGAAGCTGCCGTGAATAATATGCGTTCTTCCTTCCCATCTGTCCAATAAGCTAACCCTCGATTTACGCCCATACCAGGATGTTGGAAACCTGTTTCTGCAAAAGGATCAAAATGCCATTTCTCCTTACCTGAAGCTGCGTCCAAAGCAAAGATCTTTAGATAGGCAGAACTGGCATAAAGCGTACCGTCAATAATAATAGGATTACATTGGATTTGAGTTTTGTTTGCTTCGGTATTATCTCCCATAGAATAAGTCCAGGCGACTTCCAGTTGGGAGACATTTGATTTATTGATTTCATTTAAGACTGAAGCTTGGCTGCTCGCAGGATCTCCTAGGTAGCCTGGCCAGTTTACTGTTTCTAAAGGTTCGCTTTGACAGGAAAAAAGAAAGAGTAAAAGCGCTAAATAAGTGTATTTCATGGCTGGCGATGCTTAAAAATCTAAGAATTATTCAAAATAGAAATTCAGCCGCACATATCATAGCTTCTTATTTTATTGTTTTGCTTGCACAGATAGGAGGGCACCTTTTGGATCAAAATCAAAATCAAAACCAGTATTATCAATTTGTAAACTATTGAAAAATACCTCAACAGCCTCCCAATATTCTCCTTTCAAGAGGATTAGATAAGCCATATTTCCTTGCTTGAAAATAGCACCATTAACTGGTCTATTGAAGGTGCTAGATAACCATTGTTGTTTTAAAGCAATAACCTGCCATTCTCCGGCCTGAAATACATCTGTAGGAATAGATCTTCGGCTAGGGCGACGTTCAGATAGCTCAAATTCGAGGATAGCGGAATACTGATTTAAGGTCAGCGGGCTATTAATGAGTTGGTAAATATTTAGTTCTGTACCCTGGAACTGATGATTGGCCATTAGGCAAAAAGAGTCTACGCCTATATAGGTTGCGTTGGGATATTGTGGATGTTTTTCAAAAGGAATATCTTGTTGATTTCGACTTACTACTTTTCCATTTTGATTCATATAATAACCAAAAGGATAAGTGTCATATTTGGTCATCCGATAAGGTGATTTTTTTGACTTTGAAATCAAAAAGGAAATAGGCAGATTGGGTACGGTATAATTTTCATACCGCTGGTAATCCGGCTTACCATAAATCTCTACACGACTCTTCTTAAATTCAGGAAGTGGAATATTTTGATTCAAAGCAAAATGCTGCCAATCTTCTAATTGGTTTAGGGTATCGGCAGATGGACCTTTTAGGTTTACAATAAATTGGTTGGGCTGATTAACTTTTTGTTCGATTTTCAGGAAACCAGCTAAGCGTTGTTTTCTTTCCTCAACGGGAAAAGCAGCGGCACTACGGTTGATAGATAACTGACGTAATTGCTGACCTTCATCAAAATCAAACTGGAGGCTTAAACCATTGATAGAGATAGAGTTGAGTACAGATTCAAAGTCTATTTGGTAGGCTGATTGGCTGTTTTTATCCTCATTCAAGCTAAGGATAATGTATTGTTCAGGTGTGATGATACCCAATCCATAGTGGTTCTTGATATTGTAAGTTTGTAAAGCAACTTTATTTTTTAATTGAGTAGGAGCCAGGAAATGATAGTTATCCTTTTGCCTTTCAAGTAGTACTAAGTCAGGGTCCCGATTAATACTCGCTAGGATACTTTTAAACTGTTGCAATGTGAAATTATCTTTCGAATAGGCCCTCACGGTTACGAAGCCATTTGTTTGCCTACGAGACAAAGTGTGGCCATAAGGATTGTTTTGACGAAGTGGACTTAGGAAATTATGACTTGAACGGTAGTAGACATGATTAAGGAGGCTATCATTTGGTGTAAATCGGAGCAAATATTCATTAGGGGTAGGCACTGGCCGGACATCAGCAAAATCAAAGAAATTATACGATAAACCCATGCTTTCGTTGGTGTATCTAGTGTATTGATTACTTATTTCAGCGTGTTGATTTGCAGGAATAATTAGGCTTCTTTCTACATTCCAGAAGTGGAGATGCAGGCTGATCGGCTTACGGGCATCTCGTTGATCAAATTGATCGGTCTGTACCTGGAAACCTGCTCGTTGGGCACTGTCTAATCTGGGACGTCCAAGCCCAACTTTAAAGCCTTCAGATTCACTTTTTAAGAGCACTTGATCCTCCTGTTTTATGAGTATTTCTAGGTTTCCAATTACTGATGTCTTATTATAGTTTTGAAAGTCAAGCATCTCGTATATATTTTGTGGCGTAAAGCCACCATAGAGATTATTGCTCCAATTAATGTACACCTTTGCGGAGTCGATAGCGCTTGGATTGGCCAAGGCCTTTTTTGCAACTTGTATTTGCGCAAAACCAGTCGAAGTAAGTAGAAGCAAGAAGAGACCTATAAGATAGCGCATATTAAAAC
>CAXIDD010000441.1:0-5038 GCA_964021975.1 uncultured Saprospirales bacterium
GCCCAGTAAGTAAACCTTGTTTGGATTGACATCTTCGTATATTACCGCTAATTGGATGACTAAGTTGAAGAATTCGCTAATGTGGGCTTGGTGCCATAGATTCCAGGTGTTGGTTGGAGCTCTCGGAGCTAAATAAACTCCTTCCAAGGTATTCATCGTCTGATCATACAAGTGTTTTTGATTTTCATACTGTTGATCATTGACATTGGCTGGTGCGCCACCACCACCGTGCATGGAAATGAACAGGCTTCTGCCATCTACTGGTTTGTCACCAAAAGTTTGGTAGAAAAAGGGCATGGAAAGCCCCTCCAGTTCTAGGTTTCGAGCTTCCCATTGTGATCCGAAAGTGCTTTGAATGAAGGATTGGCGATCTGCAGACAGGGCAGTGCGAGCTGCCGTAGCTTCGGCTTTAGAGATGGCTGTTTTTGCAAAAGCCAAATCTTCTAGTGCCTCTCTTTCTTCAAAGGATTTAGCTAGCCATTCGTCTAAGTTTTGGCTGATCTTATTCATTTCCTGCGCCTCACCACCAGAATCCATTGCTTGTTTGTCGCAGTTTAGAATACCAATGCTAAGTAACAATAGTAAGATCATTCTTATAGGTTTTAACATATTTGCTAGCGATTTAAAATTTTAATTGAAAATAGTATATTTTGAACAAAGGGAACACTTTTTTCGTCCTTCAAGCAGTAGTCGTATAAAACAAAGAATAAACACTATGGTAGAAGCGCAGCCTTCGATTGAGGTTTTTAATGTAGTCATTCGGGAGCCAGTTACTTCATTAACTGATGTCTTGGTAGCCGTAATCTGTTTGATGGCTTATTTTAGCTTGAAGCGGATGTCACTGCGCAATGAGGTACACCGCTTATTTATGTACTACTTTTTGACGATGAGTGCGGCTACCTTTTTAGGAGGAGTCATTGGTCATGCTTTTTTAGAATATCTACCGTTTCTAGCCAAAATTCCAGGATGGATAACGAGTATGCTTTCCGTAGCACTATTAGAACGGACGGTTATTCAATACACGAGGAGTATAGTAAGTCCAAAACTTGGTAACTTTTTGGCCTGGGTCAATATCATCGAATTATTGACTTTCATGATCCTAGCTTTAGTGACCCTAAACTTCCAGTTTGTACTCGCCCATGCAGCTTATGGAATGGGGGTTGTTGTGCTTGGATTTTCTATATTTATTTACCGTACGGAAAAGAGTTTAGGGAGCAAGCTAATGCTTTGGGCGGTTGGGTTTTGTATCGTTGGAGCTACTTTTTTTGTATTTAAAATTGGGATTGATAAATGGTTTAATCACGTAGATATTAGTCACGTTTTTATGATGATCGCTTCAGTCTTTTATTATAAAGGTGGTAAAAATTTGAGCTTGGACTATGAACGAAAGGAAAAGTCCGCTTTATGATATGTTGGCCATGATGTCCGAAGTTTTAAAACTTCGGACATCATGGTTAGGGCTTTATTTTTCCAATAATTCTAGGGTGACCAAATAAGCACAATGATCGGAAGCTACAGCATCTTTAATCACTTTAGTTTCCAACACGCGCCATCGATTGCGAGGGTAGAACAGAACGTAATCAATCTTTTTAGTAGCTTGCGTTGAAGGATAAGTATTCTCGGGATTTTTTGGATCATAAGCTGCCTGCCAAACGGATTCTAGAACATTCATGGGAGTACTGCCAGGCTCTGCATTTAAGTCGCCCGCCAGGATAGTAGGATATTTGTTTTTTGTAAAAACAGCATTCAGTGCCTTTGCTTGTGCCACGCGATCCGTCTCATCTCTGGTATGATCCAGGTGCGTCCCTATAAAAGCGATGGTATCCTTGGAAGGTAAAATGGTCAAGATTTCCAAAGCAGCTCTGGGTTCATTGCCTGGGGAAAAAGGCAGCCCTACATTTCTTGTCTGTAGAAAACTATACTTGGACAAAACGCCCTCTCCATATTCTCCATCATCATAAGGCATCGCTCTTGCGAAAATAGGGGCTAATTTTGCTCTCCAGCCCAGCTCTGTCACCAAATCGTATTTTTTGGCGCGATTGGTTTGAAAGTCCACTTCTTGTAAGGCAACAAAATCCGGGTTGGCATCAATGATGAGCTGAGCAATGGTATCCAGATCAAAGGTTCCTTGGGTCGTAGCACCGTGTAGGATGTTGAAAGAGAGTACTTTGATGATGCGGTTATTATCAATAGTATTTTGAGCAGTAATAGCTTGTGTACTTATTATCGCTATTAAAAAGAGGAAGATACTTTTTTTCATAAAGGCTTATTTTTGTTCAATGGAAAAAGTCAAGCCTGCATTAGCTTGTAAACGCTCCAATAAAGCATCGCCCATGGCTATAGATGGGGTCAACACACCGGCAACATCTGGTGTTTGATCTTTGGCTAAACAAATGGCACTCTCTGCCAGTATCTTACAAGTTGAGCCATATCCTGGGTCCCGATCTCCAGTTACTTTTCCAACGAATGTGGTTCCATCATCAAGTGTGGTGTAGAATTTTAAATTATAAAATCCAGCTTCTCGTTTGGCTTCATTTGGTCCTTCTCCAGGCTTGGGCATGATGCGATCTACTACTTTTTTAGCTAAGGATCCAGGCTTGGCCATAAACAATAAGCCTAAAGACATAGCCGCGGAGATGCCTTTCAAACGACCTTTTATTCCATCACCACTCATTACCGCCTCATCATATCGAAAGCTTTTTCCGTAAGGATAATTTCCTAATGCGTTACTACGCCGGACCACTTTGGTATTAATACCGGCCATAATAAAAGGGTAAATCCAGCTTTTAGCCACTTGATCATAAACCACACTTTGTAGGTCTCTTCTGTCCGGTCCACCTTGCTCACCTTCTGGGTTCAAACTGTAAGGGTTGATTAGGACGCCAAAAAGACTTTTATCTTCTTGAGCTTTAACTAAAGAGTCTGATAAAGAAGCATAGGTGCCACCACTTAATTCCCCTTTGAAGGCACGCACGCGCATTTTAATTTGTTGTGCGGGTTTTTGGGTTCTGGCTTTGGCCTCTTTTTGCATGAAATAAACCCCCATATCCGAAGGAATGGAATCAAAGCCACAAGTATGTACAATCTTGGTACCATTTGCCTGAGCAGCTTCGTGGTGCTGATCAATCATTTGACGCATGAAGATGACCTCACCCGCTAGATCACAATAATGTGTTTGATTATCGACACATGCAGCGACCAATTTGGCACCATATTTACCATAAGGACCTACCGTTGTGCAAATTACTTTAGCTCTTTTTGTCATTGCATCTAGACTGGCTTCGTCTTGACTATCTGCAATGATAATGGGTACGGTATCATCTGCTACACTGGCCCGGATTTTTTCTAATTTAGCCAGGTTTCTACCAGCCATCGCCCATTTGATAGATTGGTTGACACCATATTTTTGGAAAAGGTATTCTGCTACTAGTCGTCCTGTAAAACCACTGGCTCCCCATACGATTAGATCAAATTCTCTATTGTCTTGCATGCCTTTTTATTATCGTTAAAGTGCAAAATAGCTTTTTTAGGGGAGATCTGAAATTCAGATTGGGCATGGGGCAGGTATTTTTATTTTCATTACTTTCAGTTTTTATTGAAAGTAATGAAAATAAAGACTATATTTATAGTAGGAAAAAGAGAAACATTATATAATCCAAAAGAACTCATTATGAAAAAGTCCCTGTTGTCCTTCGATTATCACTTACAAATAATTACATTTTGTTTAATTATGAGTACTTCTGTACTAATATTTCCTCTGATGCTTATGTTGCCATTTGGTATTTACCAGGTGGCTAGTGCAGGTATTAAAGGTTTTGCATTAAATAAATATCGGCACCGGATTTTTGCGCTAGCAGCGGGCTTATACGGAACGACTATTATGTACCTCGGTTTTTGGGGGAATGCTGATGTACGAAATATTATGGAGCGTTTTGATAATGATTTCATGGGAGTAGTGACCGTTTTTGCCTTCTGTATTATTCCTATGGTTAGTGCCATTTATTATATCCGTCAATCGTATAAAGACTGGCAAGCTGCGGTGGAGGAGGAAGCTGTTGGAAGTGATATAGTTTAAAAATAATTAAACATACTTCAAAAATAATAGCCGTTCATTAATTTGAATGGCTATTTTTTTTTGTCTAAATGATTTCATTTGGTTAAATACACAGTATGTACATCCCCCTAACCCTTCAAAGGGGGAATTCACCCAACTGAGCTTAGAAAGGTCCCCCTTTGAAGGGGGCGCAGGGGGATGAATTTGCAAACTTGTTTTTCCAAAAACTTTTTAACCATATAATTTCACTTAGTACCTTTTTTTTAGGGTTTGGATAATTAATTTTCCAATCGAGAGCAAAGAAATATTTTACTCAGATGTAATTTTCTTTATAATTTAAATATCACTTAATCCAATAGACTTAGAAATTTTGTTTAATATTAGAGGTGTTATCGAAAAATCAATTTACACCTATGGTATTCAAAAATATTTACCGAATGATTGTGCTTCTAGTCTTCGTTTGGTCCTGTAATCCAGATCAGCCGGATCCATTAGAAACAGACCAAGGAAATATTCCTGGTAGCCTACCTTTCACAGCTTTAAGTTTAACTGATTTTAGCGGATGTGAAAAGCAGCCAGAGAATTGGGCTATGGCTGGAGCTGTTTTTGTAGATCGTTCGGCTGAAATGAAAATGGAACATAGTCCAGGTTCCGGTATTATCGTTAACACGGCACCAGCGCCAGAGGGTGCAGATTTATTTTCTGCATTTGAGCATGGGGATATCGAGTTAGAATTAGATGTTATGGTACCGCGCGGATCGAATTCTGGTATTTACTTCCAGGGGCGCTACGAAATCCAAGTATTTGATAGTTGGGGTGTTGAGGATCCACAACACTTAGATATGGGGGGAATTTATCAACGTTGGGATGATAGCAAGCCGGAAGAAACAGCTGGCTATGAAGGGCACGCACCGGCAATCAATGCCTCCAAATCGCCTGGACTTTGGCAACACTATAAAATCCTATTTCATGCTCCAAAATTTG
>CAXIDD010000442.1:0-5019 GCA_964021975.1 uncultured Saprospirales bacterium
CAAATCTTGCAGATGTTCCGTTTCAAAACCCTTCGTTTCGATGTGCTTGATGAGTAAGGCATAATGGCGAAGCGCTTTTTCCGCATGGGTGGTTTGCTCATGTACGGAATTGACTTTAAGAACATGCTTGCGCAAAAGAGCTAAAGCAGGTAATAAACTCAATACCCCAAAAAAGAATTGCTGCTGGTAAAGAAACCAGGCAAAAACAGCCGTGGTCAAGATCGGCATTAGGATAAGTAATGCTCTCAACAAGCGATTAGGAATAATAAACGGTGCTTGTTTGATCCATTTTTTCAGCAGATTCACCTGTT
Source organism: uncultured Saprospirales bacterium (assembly GCA_964021975.1). GTDB lineage: Bacteria > Bacteroidota > Bacteroidia > Chitinophagales > Saprospiraceae > DATFKA01. Next base: position 312 of record CAXIDD010000442.1, read on the forward strand.
CTAAAGTATCTTCCGCTTTACGACCATAAGCCAAGAAGTGTTGGCGCCACTCTAAGTCAGCACTCAATTCCTTGATAGAGGCTTGTCGTTTTTGAATGGTAGTGCTGTCTACATTTGTGGTCAGCATACTGGCTAGATAATTAGCGCCAAGTGCGGTACTGGTCCGATTGGTATACTGATAAAAAGAATAGGGGCCAAAAAGATCCAGGTCAATACTATTGGGGTGCAGTGGATCCTGGTAAGCCGCACCGTCTGCAAACATGGTAAAATCGTGATCCAAGGTCGCCAATTCATTCTGGTTGATCAGTGCCAACTCCGCTTGATGTTCCTGCTCGCGCTTGATGGCTTGGTGCCAGGTCATAAACCGATAAAACGCTAGTAGGAAAACAACAATGGCCACAATTCCTGCTAATCCACTGTATTGCCAAATCAAAATAATCAAGGCAACACTTCCGAAGAAAGCAAGCAAGCGTACCAGGGCAAAACGTTGGTACTTACTGTGCAGGCGCTCGGAGTTGGCTTGAAATTCCTGGGCACGTTGTCGGTACAGTTCCTGAATAGAATGGATATCCTTTTCGGTTTGGATCATTGTTATAGTTTATCTAAAATCACTTTAGTAGCGCTGCCTTTCGGCTAAAACCCCTTATTTTCGAATAGTTTTAACGAAGTAGGCAAAGATAAGTTTGTTTTATATCTTCGGAAACATCCTTTATCAAAAGTCGATTAAAAATTTATGGCCTTCCTTAAAAAATTATTTGGCGCAAAGCCTATTTCTAACCATCAAGATTTTTGGAATTGGTTCCAAAAAAACGAAAAGCGCTTTTTCTATATTGTAAAATCAGGGAAGGGCATTGAGAGGGTCTTTTTTAGGGCCTTGGGACCAAAGTTGAAAGAACTAAGAACGGGTTATTACTATTTGACAGGTATGGCGGACGAAAACACCGCTGAGCTAATCTTCACCGCCGATGGCGATATTACCAATATTGTATTTGTAGAAGAATTGATTGCGGCGGCTCCTGAATTAGAGCGTTGGAAGTTTACAGCCCATAAACAGGCTTCAAACATTCAAGACATAGGCGTAAATATGTATGGCTATGAATTTAATAGTGATAATTTATTTTTTTACGCAGTAATTAACAAAGACTTTCCTGATGAAATTGATATTTCCATTATTCATAACAAAATGAAAAGTGATAATGAAAAGGAAATTACGCAGGGAGTTTATATTTTCCTTGATATTTTTTTAGGAGAACTTGCTTCCATTGAAGACATAGATAATCTAAATATTATTAGCCCAGAGGAAGTAACACAAGAGTTGGTTCCAATTGAAAAGCTTAAACCTTATTTAAAGTGGCGTAAGAAAGAGTTTGTAGAAAAATATGAAGGCATACGTCGCAATACAGAAAATGACAATCATCAAAGTGGTACCATACAGCTTGAAAATGGAGACCCCCTATTTGTACTCTTTAATACTGCACTACTTAACTGGGACAGCAAAGCCTCACATCCCTGGATCTTAGATATAGAAATCCCATATAAAGGAGAAAATGGTTTACCAGAGGATACAACTATAAAAATGTTGAATGACATGGAAGATCAGTTAGAACTAGCCTTACCAGACCAAGAAGGCTATCTTTTCCTTGGTCACGAAACAGGACAAAATACGCGTCTGATCTTCTTTGCTTGTAAAGAATTTCGCAAACCATCTAAAATTCTATCCGATTTCCAACAAAAATATCAACCAAATCAAACTATTAAGTATAGTATTTATAAAGACAAATATTGGAGGTCCTTCAATCGTTATGAAAGGTGGTATTTGTCTTCTTTATGATTTGACTATAAAATTGAAACAGACTAAACATATGAAAAAATTACTCCTTTTAGTACTTAGTATGAGCTTCCTAACTATGACACAAGCACAACTCCGCCTGGATGATATTTGGTCCAAAGGCGTTTACAAAGCCAAAACCGTCCCTGGATTCAACTTTATGAATGATGGCCGGCATTACACACGACTGGAAAACAACCAAATCATCCAATACGACCTGACTACAGGCCGAGCCAGTCGTACCATTTTTGATGGTCCAGCCAATCAAAAAACAGGTTTTCAGGGCAATGTCAGTTCTTATTCCTTCAATGAAGACGAAAGCAAAATATTGATCGCTAGCGAAGAAGAAGCCATCTACCGCCGCTCCCGCAAAGCCTTTTTCTATATTTACGACCGTGCCCAACGCAGTCTGACTGCCGTTTTCCCGGAAGGGAAACACAGCTATGCGACCCTCAATCCGCAAGCAGATAAGGTGGCTTTCGTTTACCAAAACAATCTCTACTACAAAGATTTAAGCACTAATAAAGTTGTTGCGGTCACGAAAGATGGCGAAATCAATGCCATCATTAATGGTACCACGGATTGGGTATACGAAGAGGAATTATCAATTGTCAAAGGTTTCGAATGGTCGCCCGATGGGCAAAAACTGGCCTACTTCCGTTTTGACGAGTCGGAAGTAAAGGAATTCACCCTGACCAATTACCGCGAAGGTTTGTATCCAGAATACGTTACTTTTAAGTACCCAAAAGTGGGCGAGACCAACGCAGATGTGAGTATTCATGTCTATGATTTGCCGCAAAAAAAGGTCATCCTATCTGGTGCTACGGACGAACAATGGGAATACATACCTCGCATCAAATGGACCACCAAAGCCAATGAATTGGTCGTCTTTTTCATGAATAGGCACCAAAATCACCTGGAATTGCAACTATGGAATACCAGCAATTTGAAGAAGTCTACCCTGCTAGAAGAAAAGAACCAATATTACCTCAACATCCACGACAATCTGACTTTCCTCGCAGATGGAGAACGATTTGTCTGGACTAGTGAAAAGGATGGCTGGAATCACGTTTACCTTTATAATAAACGAGGGAAAGAATTGGCCCAATTGACCAGAGGGAAATGGGACGTAACCAACTTTTACGGTGTTGATGAAGAAAAAGAATTGATTTATTTCCAGGCAGCTTCCAAGAATCCAATGGAAAGAGAGCTGTTTCAGGTAGGCCTTAACGGCAAAAATCAAAAGCTAATAAATGATCAAGCCGGTTACAGTAATGCTCAATTCAGTAGCACCTTTGACTACTATGTTTTGAATCAATCGGATCTCAATACGCCGCCAAGTTATACTGTTTTTGACCGATCTAATGAAAAAGTCCGCTTGATTGAAGATAATTATGATTTAAAAAACCGCCTGATCAAAGGTGGTGTGCAAGACGCCGAATTCTTTAGTTTCAAAACCAAAGACAAGGTGGAATTGAACGGTTATATGATTAAGCCAAAGGACTTCGTGCCCAATTTCAAATATCCAGTATTCATGTTCCTGTACGGTGGCCCTGGTAGTCAACAAGTGGTAGACAACTGGCGTGGCGACCGTTTTGTATGGTTGCAAATGCTAGCGCAACAAGGCTTTGTAGTGGCCGTGGTCGACAACCGAGGGACGGGTGCCCGTGGGGAAGAATTCAAAAAAATGACTTACCTGCAATTGGGTAAATACGAGACCGAAGATCAAATTGAAGCAGCCAAGTATCTGGGTTCTTTAGAATATACAGATCCAAGTCGGATTGGAATCTTTGGCTGGAGTTATGGTGGTTATATGTCTAGCCTTTGCTTGCTGAAAGGGGGCTCTACCTTCAAAGCCGCCATTGCGGTTGCCCCAGTAACCAACTGGAAATGGTACGACTCCATCTACACCGAACGCTACATGCGCACAGAGGCCGAAAACGCAGATGGCTACGCTGACAATTCTCCCGTCAACTTTGCTCAAAATTTACGCGGCGATTATTTATTGGTGCACGGTATGGGCGACGATAATGTCCACTTCCAACACACCGCAGAGATGGCCAATGCTCTAATTAAAGCCAACAAGCAATACGATACCTATTTTTACCCAAATAGAAATCATGGCATTTATGGAGACAATGCTCGTTTGCACCTCTACCAGAAAATGACTGATTTTATTATGGAAAAATTGCATAAACCGAATCCTTTGACTAAAATGAAGTTAAATAAGTCCGCAGGACGAAATTCAACGATGTTTAAGCGTTTTCCTAAGTCTTCAAAAAACTAGAAGCTATAATCCAATTTTCTAAACTATAAACCAACCATATGAAAATCAGTACAACACCTAGCATTGCCGGCCACGAAATCGCCGAGACCCTGGATATTGCTCGCGGTAGCACCGTACGTGCCCGAAACTTAGGTCGCGATATCTTTGCAGGGATTAAAAATTTAGTTGGTGGAGAGATCACCGAATACACAGAGTTGATGGCCAGTGCGCGGGAGCAAGCCCTCGATCGTATGATTGCTGATGCCGAGCATTTAGGCGCCGACGCGGTGGTCAATGTTCGGTTTATGACGGCACAGGTCATGCAGGGCGCTTCTGAAATCTTAGCTTATGGTACTGCAGTGAAGTTGAAATAGTTCCCACGGTATCCGAAGTTTGACAACTTCGGATACCGTGGGAACTATTTTTATCGGTTTTCTTTTATTAGCATCGTTTTGGTACTTGATGACTTATTCCTTAATTACCTTTTCGATGCTAAGAACCTATCTGATCACCCAACTAAATACAAATGGAACCCAAGCAATCTTACCGCATTTGGTTTACACAGCGTAGCGGCAGTAGTCTTTTGTGTAAAGCCCTAGAACAAACCAACTTAG
>CAXIDD010000443.1:0-5015 GCA_964021975.1 uncultured Saprospirales bacterium
CGGGAAGATGTGATTCAACTTTTCGATTATTTAATCACTGGGGATCATTTATTTAATGATAAATACCTTGACAAAGAACGCATTTTTAGGAAACTATTTCCAGAAGAAACATTCGAAGATGCTAAATTGAGACAAACTATGCATTTCCTTTTGAAAGCTATTGAGGAATACCTTGCTCATAACGCTTTATTAGAGGATGATATTTCCACTCAATTTGCATTGGCTAAAACCTATAGACACAAAAAACTGGAAGGTCCCTACCAAAAAGTAATAAAACAAGTAGGGAGGATGCAAGAAAAGCAGGTTGTACAAGATGACCAGTTCTATATGAATCAACATGATCTCTACCAGGAAATATACAATACCAGTGCTTTACGAAAAGGAAGTGATGCCAAACTACAGGAATTATCAGATGCTTTAGAGGTTAGTTTTATCATACGGAAACTTCGCATGGCTTGTTTTATGGTTAACCATCAAAGTATATTCAAACAAGAGTACGATTATGGAATGCTGGATCCTCTATTAGCTTATGTAGAAGCCAATAATTTGTTGTCCGTAAAGGCCATTGAGATTTATTATTATTGCTACAAATCCATTCGGTTTCCAGAACAAGAAGAATTTTATTTTACTTTTCGGGATTCCATTTTCACTAACAATGAGATTTTACCTCATTCAGAAATGCATAATAATTATTTGTTAGCCGTCAATTATTGTAGTACTAAGGTTAATCAGTTTAAAGAAGGATTCAAACGAGAATTGTTTGATCTTTACAGGAAAGGGATTGAAAATAAGGTATTGCTCAATGACGATGGAATCTTAACTAATTCTACTTTTAGAAATACCGTGAATATTGGCACAGTTATCAAAGAGTTTGATTGGATTAAAGGCTTTATTGAGCAATATCAAAAATATTTACCAGCGACTATTCGAGAACAAATGGTGCAGTCTGCTTGGGGTAAATACTACTTTGAGAAGGGAGATTATCCAACTGCCAGAGATTATTTGATGCAGGTCAATCCTAGCAATGTCCTTTTGAATCTCAATATTAAATCTATGTTGGTTAGGATCTATTACCATGAAGATGAATTCCAATTGTTAGACGCCCTATTGGAAAGTATGAAGGTCTACATCAACCGTAAAAAAATCTTAGTAGCTCAGCATAAGCGGCCCTTTAAGAATCTAATCAAGTATACCAAAAAGTTGGTTAAAGTGAATCCTTATGACCGAGGTGCTAAAACTAAATTAAGGCAAGAAATAGAGGAGGCCCACCCATTAATCGCTAAGGATTGGTTCTTAGAACAAGTAGATAGACTATAAACCTAAGAAATGCTTTTTGAAACTTTAGCCGTTAATTCAGAGATACAATTAAAAGCAGCGAAACCCAGCTATGCGCCAGCATTGTGGCGTTTGGTACAAGAAAACCGGCCCCATCTTGAAAAGTGGATGGATTGGGCCCAAAACCTGAAAAATATAGCTAATACAGAACGCTACCTTCGAGAAATGAATTTATTTAATCAGGGGCAACAGCACTTCTTTAGTTTTATTTTTAGTGAAGAACAATTGGTGGGCTCCATTGCCTTGCTTAAACGGGATAAAATCAATCATTCAGCTGAAATAGCTTTTTGGAAACATCCAGTATTGTTGTCTAAAGATGATATGTTCCTAACCTGTACTTCGCTGATAGAATACATTTGGACCTACGATTTTATTCAGCGCTTAGAGTTGCAAACTCTTTCTTTAAATGAACCAGCTAAAAACTTAGCTGCCCGGCTAGGTTTTGAGTTAGAAGGTAGAAAACGACGGGCCATTTTCAGAAATAGAGGATATCTTGATCTCGATGTTTATGGCTTATTAAAACAAGAAAGCCTGGATAACAAATAGAGTCTGATGAGAGTTTGCTATTTTATTTTCAATGGAGATTCTACCAAATACTCAGGCCCAACTCCCCAAAGACTAGATGCTAACAGCTTTAATCAAAATGGCTTACTAACTAATCAAAGAAATAACACCATTAAATAAAGCATAGCAGCTACAGTCCTTGGGAAGTCAAGCCCAAAGCAACCATTTAGCAGGAAATAAATATTTTGGAATAGCTGTTTGTATTTTATTCGATATCAGCAATCTTACGGATTACTTTATATAAACGAGTATATTCGTTAACATCTTCAACAAATGGATCATGCTCTAAATGATTAGCAGAAATCATTTTCAACTGTGCTACTCTTCCATGGGAATCAAACATTTTTTGGACATATTTCACCCATAAGGAACCATTGCTTTTGATCGCATAAATCTTGTTATCCTTGATTTCTTGAGGGCTGTTTAACTCGCGACAAATTACCGTGTCTCCATCATTAATAACAGGTTCCATACTATTTCCATTAATTGGAAAAGCAACCAAACCGCCACCACTTAAACCGGGGACACTAAAATATTCATGATCCTCTTTGGCAAAGCCGCCTACATCAACAGAGGTACCTGCAAAGGCTTCTGTGGAAGTGAAAAGTATATTCCCAATCAATTGAGCAGTATCGCTTTGAATTTGCTGACTGGGGATCTCAAATCCAAAAGGGGTGCCTTCTCCATCAATTAGATAGGATTCATTAACACCATATTCATGACATAGCGCTCTGGCATGTCGATAATCAAGGCAGCGTTTATCTTCTGGATTTAAGAAGGCTCTGATAATGTGACCATAAGCCCGATTACCCAGAATGCGTTCTGCAAAATCACCAATTCCTTTACCATTTCGGTCATTAGGCAGAATCTCACCACGCTCTTCTAAGAGCGCAAACACTTTTCTAAATCTTTCATTAAGTTCTATTCTGTCTTCCCTGATCATGTTTTTTTTGTTTTATGTCGCGTAATACATTTGCAATTTAAAACAGAAAATTTAGAAAAACAAAATATTTCAAACTTTTTTACATAGAAATTGATTTGTTTCTACAATTCCTTTTAAAAAGGGTACATAAGAATAGCCGAAGTTTTCAAACTTCGGCTATCTACTATTGATATGAGGAGCTATTCGACAGGAAGCGCTATTTCAAAATTGACGGGTACCTCATCTTTAGGTCCACTACCTGTGAATTTGAAATTTTGTCTAGTGATAACCCCACTTCCTTTTATTTGGTAAGGTGCCGTCTCGGAGGCTGTAAAGCTTAAGGGTACCGGCTTGGTAATCCCTTTGAGGGTCAACATAGCCACTGTAGTATAACTTCCATCCTCCATTTTCCTTGCATTGTTTATACTTACAGTAGCTCTTGGGAATTTTTTAGCATAGAAGTAATCTTTCTTTTTCCGGATGTTCTTTTCTAAATCCTTCCATTGTGTCTCTATGGATCCGGTCTGGATGCTTAACTTGATTTGTACCTGCTCTAGATCGCCTTCCGGAACTTTGACTTCATCAAGGGTCCACTTACGAAAAACAAAAACGTTGGGAGATCCTGCATCTCCAATGAATTCAATTAAACCTGGTGCTTCGCTTGTACCATCATCATAGGCAATAAAACTGGATAAGAATAAACCTAAACTAAGGGTCAAGCTCCATAGTATTACTTTTTTCATTTTCATTTTTAGAATTTTTATATGATTCAATAATTAATTATCCTACGGACTCCATTAAAAAGCTCAAATTAAAGACCAGTGTTTTTTTAGCTGGAGCTGGTCCATCTGGCCCTTTGATACCAAAAAGATCGGTGATGTTTAATTGGAAGCCCCCCTGCACAATTAAGATAGGCTGACTTTTAGTGTTGATACTCGGGACTAATATTGCATTCATGCTTACTTCCCGAGTTTTGCCCAATAATTCAAAATCGCCAATGATAGAAGCATTACCATTCTGTCCCCAAACTAGCGCTTCTCTTAGCCGAACTTCCTTGAACCGGAAACGACTTTCTGGGTGTTTCTTGGCTTTTAGATAACTTTTGAGCACCTTGGCATCAAAATCGGCCATTCCCATGGTGAGACTCTTAACTTCTACCTTAAAATCTCCGGACTTGATTTGTCCTTGATCATCTAATTGTATTTCCCCACTTGCTTTGCGTACTTCTCCGGCATAACGCTCTAATGGCGCCGAAAAATGAAACTGGATCAGAGGTGTTTTTGGATTGACTGGACCGACCATTCTCCAGCGTTTGGGTAGTGGCGTATCCGGGAAGCTTATTGAGGACCTTGCCGCTGTACTTGCTATTGGATTTGGATATCCCAAATCAGTAAACGAAGCATTTGGAATGCTTAAAGGTATCGGGGTATAGGCATCTCCAATTTTTGAATCCGCCATAGTTGCTGCGATAAAGTTACTGGTTTGTTGTCCGATTAATTGACTTAAAATGCCAGCTTCTCCTAAAGGGCCATTAATTGGTGTTTCAAACTTTTCTTGTATTGGATCAATACAGCTAAAAGAGGAAAAAATAGCAGTCGATAAGTACAATTGACCTTCTGCATTGATATATGGATGGATATCTAAGTAGAATAATCGATCGGTACGTTTGAGGGCAGCTTGGTCAAGCCAGCTGTAAGTATTCAAACCATTAGATAAGCCTTCTTTTATTTTTGTTTCTAAATCTGCTACCGAAAATCCAGCAGGAAGGCTACCACTTGGAACGGTGATTTTTAGTGCTAGCGCGATTTGTGTCCGACCACAAGTTTTAAGCCAAACAGCCTCTTTTTCAAGTGGAAGTGGAGACTGCTTACTAATTCGAGCAATTCGGATAAAGTTGCGGATGCTTGAAAACTCCGTATAGCGGCCTGAATAAATAGCTGTTCCAACGGGGTTTTGAAAAACAATGGCCGGGGTCGTGGTGATTTCTTCGGGGAGCCCTTGACTTAATTGATTGGTAATGACCAATTCCAGTTCTTCTTTTTCAGCAAATACTTCCAAAGTAGGTAAGGTTTGTGCTGCAAAAACATAGTCTTGCTCCGCTTGGTAAAATACCAAAAGGCGTTCTTTAGCTGCGAGGCTAAACCCAATACACAGCAAAAAGATAGTCGCCAATAAATGATTAATAGAGTTAAGC
>CAXIDD010000444.1:0-4992 GCA_964021975.1 uncultured Saprospirales bacterium
AAGTAGCAGTATTGCTAAAGGAAGGATGTTCCCAAAAAGGATAGATCCTATCCAAAATAGATTTTTATACCGTCCGTGTAAAATCATTTGCACGACCGTTTTGGCATCCTGAGTTGGATGAGTAGTGGTCAATTCAATCAAAATGGTGCCTAAATTCAACGCGATGGTAATGATACCCGCAATCCTTAAGTAATTCAACCATTCAGCGGATGCTCCGTTAATCAATGCTAAGATAAAATAGACTCCAATACCTGCCATTAAAGAATGGACCAACATGTGAATGGCCATCGTAGGTGACTGCCAAAAGTCTCGTCCTTTGGCTTGGGCAAAAAGGAAAGCGGTATAAGTTGCCACGATAATGGCTACCAAACCAGCTATGATATAAGTTGTCGGAAGTACTCCTGATAAATTTAAGAAAGGTGCAGCGATAATCAAGGCCAATAAACCGCCATAAATTGTAATTGCATAGCCCCCCTTTACCAACCAGGAACCCCAATGAGGCCGCAGTAAAACGTAGGCAAATCGTTTGGGTTGATCTAGGTCCATGACCAATAATACTCCCGTAAGGCTTAAAAAAATCAAAGCAATGATGGCACCGGTAGACCACAAACTAGTAGCAATAGAGGAAGTACTGGATAAAAGCCCTATGATTGGGATTAAAAGCATTCCCGCAGCAATGGCTTTGGTCCAAACATAAGCGGACACCTCCCAGCCCCAAAGAATTCCTTTGTCTGGTGTGTTGTAGCCTTGTTTGGCTTTATTCTCCATTAGCACCTTCACGGTTTTGGGAGATTGCACTTTACCTTCTTTGGTTTCGTAACCGCCATTCATCGCCACTACTTGTGCGATAAGGTCGGTGTTGGTAAAGGCCATCTTTTCGGCTTCTTTAGCAAAGTGACCTACTCCGAATGATTGGGAGCCCCAAAGACTTGTATTAGTAGGCTCCGTAGCGGAAGGAATCAGGGAAGCATCATCTGCATCAATGTAGAAAAGATTAGGCTCTGTTGCTTTCTCTGGTTTCCGGGTTTTGACCGCCTGTCTGGCCAGTAATTGAGCAATTTCGGTATCTGGATTTTCCATGTCTCCAGAGATGATGGCATGCTCTGGACATACATTGACACAGGCCGGTTCCAGTCCTACATCGATCCGATGTGCACAGTAATTACACTTGGCAGCAGTATGTGTCTCTGGGTCAATGTACAAGGCGTCATAAGGACAAGCCTGCATACAAGACTTACAACCAATACAACGATCTTTATCAAAATCTACAATGCCATCCTCGCGTACAAAAAGAGCCTCGGTAGGGCAAATTTCAACGCAGGGCGCATCAGTGCAATGGTTACAACGCATGACGGAAAACAAACGACGGGAATTCGGAAATTCCCCCTTTTCTACCTGTTTGACCCAAGTCCGGTTGACACCAACCGGTACCTCATGCTCTGACTTACAAGCTGTAGTACAAGCATGGCAGCCAATACATTTTCTATTATCAATTACAAATCCGTATTTCATATTGAATTGGTGGTTAAGTGGTTTTTATGTAGTAGCGTTTTGTGGTAAGGAAGGGCAACTCCCTTCAACTGGTATTTTAGAGGCCTTGATATCATCAAAACTACCGATCACGTTGGTGATCTTTGTAAGGCCTCTTTGCTTTAAAATAGAGGAAGCTACGGTAGACCGGTATCCGCTACGACAATGCACAAAGTAAGAGGTGTCAGCATCTAAAATAGCTGTATTATTCGTTGGGAAATAATCAAGAGGTGTGTTAATAGCCCCTACTACATGCGTCGTTTCGTATTCGGTTGGTTTGCGGACGTCGATGATTGGTTTATCAATGGTACCTGCTGTAAATTCTGCAACCGAAATGGTTTCAATTTGATCAATAGGTTCTCCCGCCGCCTTCCAGGTTTCAAATCCACCTTTAAGATATCCCACCGCATGATCATAACCGACTCTAGCTAATCGTTTGACTGTTTCTTCTTCTTTACCAGGAGGTGTGATCAAAGCTATTTTTTGTTTGATGTTGGTGATCAGTGCTCCGACCCAAGGCGCAAAACTTCCATCCAGACCAATAAAGGTAGCTCCGGGGATAAATCCTGCCACAAAGTCTTTTTTATCCCTGACGTCCAAGAGTAAAACTTCGGGATCAGCAATTAGGGTTTTGAAGGCTGCTAACTCATGTGCTACAGAGCCCCGTTTCATGACTTCATCAAATGAACTGTATCCTTTTTTATTCAGTTTGGCATTTAGGGAAAAGTATTGCGGTGGAGCTGAAAGGCCATCCGTTACCTCTTTGATAAATTCGGCTTTGGTCATGTCAGCTCTTAAGGCATAATTGGTCTTTTTTTGGTTACCCAAGAGATCCCAGGTTTCGCTACTCATATTTTTCCCACAAGAAGAACCAGCACCGTGCGCAGGGTAAACGATCACATCATCTGGTAGTGGCATTATCTTGTTGCGGAGGCTATCGAATAACCAACCCGCCAAGTCTTCCTGGGTAAGTCCAGTAGCTTTTTGTGCCAGATCTGGACGCCCTACATCACCTATGAATAAGGTGTCACCCGTAAAGATGGCATGCTCTTTACCATCTTCATCTATCAGAAGGTAGGTAGTGCTCTCAGGGGTATGACCTGGTGTATGCAATACTCTAATGGTGAGTTTACCTACTTTAAGTTCTTCACCATCCGTAGCACTGTGTTTTTCAAAGTCTGTTTCCGCTTTTGGGCCATAAACAATGGTTGCGCCCGTTTTTTTAGCTAAATCTAAGTGGCCGGAGACAAAATCAGCATGAAAGTGCGTCTCTAAAATATATTTGATCTTGACACCACGTTCCAATGCTCGATCAAGGTAGGGTTGGGTTTCCCGTAAAGGGTCTACTACAAAGGCTTCTCCTTCGGATTCCACAAAGTAAGCGCCTTGGGCAAGGCAGTTGGTATAAATTTGTTCTATCTGGTTCATCTGTTGTTGATATTATCGATTTAGAAGATCGGGGTAAGCTTCAAATATATGAACATATTTTCATGTATTCAAATGAAATTTGCCTTTGTGTTGTCTTACTACACAAAAAAATGGCAAGTAGGCATTCAGGTGAAATATAATCTGTAAGTAGGGGTGACGAACTGATTTGGGTTTAGTAATGTGTATCACATAAGATGATTCTATAAGTCCTTAATTTTGTGATGCTTTTGAGAAATGCTCTAATTTAAAATGATGATGCTATAAAAAGCGTACGCTTTCTACTAGTTTTGCAGTAACTCATATTTAGATGAAATGAAAAAATACCTTCCTTTTCTGGAATGGATGAGTCCATATAATAAAAAGAATTTAAGCGGTGATATATCGGCTGGTCTTACAGTTGGTGTCATGTTGATTCCTCAAGGTATGGCCTATGCGATGTTGGCAGGTTTACCACCCATTTATGGACTATATGCCTCTACGATACCTTTGTTTATATATGCTTTGTTGGGTACTTCTCGGCAATTGGCAGTAGGACCAGTGGCGATGGTGGCTTTGCTAATTTCGAGTGGGGTTGGTGTTTTGGCGCCCTTAGGTTCTGCTGAATTTGTATCCTTGGCGATTCTCCTGGCTTTAATGGTGGGGATCATTCAGTTTGCAATGGGAGCCTTACGTTTAGGTTTTTTGGTGAACTTCCTTTCTCATCCAGTGATTTCAGGATTTACTTCAGCTGCGGCGATAATTATTGCCTTTAGTCAATTGAAGCATCTTTTGGGGATCAATATACCCAGAGGGAAAGTCCATGAAACGTTCATTGGAGTGGTAGAAAATATAGATTCGGTCAATAAACCAACCCTGTTTTTAGGTCTTGGAGCTATTGTAGTTTTAGTAGCAATCAGGAAATGGTACAGACGATTACCAGGACCAATTTTGGTAGTTATTCTGGGAACCCTAGCGGTATATTTTTTAGGACTGCAAGAGCAAGGTGTACAGATTATTAAAGAAGTGCCAAGCGGTTTACCTTCTTTTTCAATTCCATTGATCAATGGAGATAATCTATTACGCTTATTGCCGGTTGCTTTGACCATCTCTTTTATTGGTTTTTTAGAATCTTTTGCCGTTGGAAAGGTTATTCAGGCTAAGCATAAGAATTATCAAATTTCTGCAAATCAGGAATTGCTTGCTTTGGGGGTAGCGAATATAGTAGGTGCTTTTTTCAAAGCGTTTCCAGTAATGGGCGGTTTTGGTCGCTCGGCGGTTAATGACCAGGCTGGTGCCAAAACGGGGTTGGCTGCGATGATTAGTGCTACCTTAATTATCCTAGCCTTATTGTTCCTTACCCCATATTTCTATTACCTTCCCAATGCTATTCTGGCTGCAATTATTATGGTAGCGGTCTATGGCTTAATTGATTTTAAAGAGGCCAAACATTTATGGAAGCATGATAAAAGAGATTTTCTGGTTTTTATGACCACGGCTTTTGGTACCTTGATTTTAGGTGTCGAAGAAGGGATTTTAATTGGTGTTCTACTTTCTTTAGGTTTGTTGGTTTTTAAAGTTTCCTATCCGCATATTGCTGAATTAGGACGGGTGCCAGGGAGTACAGAGTTTCGAAACATCGAGCGTTTCTCCAAGTTAGAAACCTATCCTGATATACTGATCGTTCGTTTTGATGCCCAACTTTTCTTTGCAAATGCCAATAGTTTAAGGAACTATGTTCAACAAAAATTAGCCCAGAAAACAGGAGCCCAACATTTGATTTTAGATTGTAGTACGATTGCTCATTTAGATTCTAGCGCAGTCCATATGCTGCATGATCTAGTCCAGGATTTACAAAATAAAGACATTCAAATTTATCTAGTAGGGGTGATTGGCCCGGTTAGAGATATACTCAGGTTGAATGGGTTGCTACACGACGAACTAATAGAACGGTTCCATCTCTCTACGAATGATGCGGTTGAATTTATCCGTTTTCAAAAGGAAAATAATTTTGTTGCTTATGTAGGGCAAACGAATGATGTTGAGGGAATAGACCAA
>CAXIDD010000445.1:0-4990 GCA_964021975.1 uncultured Saprospirales bacterium
TTCCTGCAATTGCTGCTACGAAAGTAAAAGTAGTAGCAAACCCCATGCTTCCAAGAAAGACCGCCAACAAAAATAAACCACTATTTTGGATGGGGTTGTTGGCTATAAACCCCAAAGCTAACCAGCTTAATAAACTGAGCACTAATAACAATAAAGTATTGTAAATTACTTTTGATAAAAAAACAGCAATCGGGTGCGCCAAAGTATAATAATACAATTGCTGCTGACTATTTTCTTGTACAAAGCTCTTAACAACGGCATTGACGGATGCAAAAAGAATAATGATCCAAAACAATGTATTCCAAATGCTTGGTTCTACCTCTATAAAGGAAGCATAAACAATAAACACCGTCGAACATACGTACAATAAAATACCGCTAATGGCATATCCCATACGGAATTCCAAAAGGAAGTCTTTTCGAAAGAGAATAATGATTTGACGAAAAATATCCATAGATTGCAAAAATAACGAAGTTGTTTAAACATACACTCTATCAGCAATAATTTTATCCAAATGCGGCGTTCTATACTTTTTATTCTTTTGGTTGGTTTACCTCTTTTATCTATGGCTAGTGATCCGGTTGGTTATCTTCAAATAACGGCTGAATCAGGAGATGGTATCTATTCCCTGATGCGGCGCTACCAATTGGATCAGTATTCCTGCAATTTTCAAAAGTTTTACAAACTCAATGACGTAAAAAAGAATGCTCCGCTGCGCGAAGGTAAAAAGTATTATTTGCCCATTTTTATTTATTCTTTCAATGGCAAAAACATTCGGACTTCTATAGGTTTAGACAATTGGGATGTGGCAGTGGGTATCCAAAAATATAATGAGACCATGCTTGAAGATGGTTTGCGTAAAAAAGCTTTTAAACAAAATCGGCTGCTTTGGGTCCCTTTCCATACGTTTAATTGTGCTAATCCTGATTTAAATATTAAAGTTCCTGAACCCGTAGGTAGCGCGTCTTTTGATAAAATCAGCAACCCTAGTGCCCGCAATTTTCCCATTTTCGGACCTGACTATGCTGCCACACCTTTACAATCTAATCGATTAAGTGGTCAAATATTTTACTTGGTCAGTGGTCACGGTGGTCCAGATCCTGGAGCCATCGGTAGAAGATCGAACGCCACCTTGTGTGAGGATGAATACGCCTATGATGTTGCCCTCCGACTATGTAGAAAGCTCATCGAACAAGGTGCCACTGCTTATATGATCACTAGAGATCCAAATGATGGAATTCGAGATAATCAATTTCTAAAATGTGATGAAGACGAAATTGTTTGGGGAGGCTTACCGGTACCTCGGCCTCATAAAGAACGGTTGCACCAAAGAAGTGATATCATCAATGACCTTTACGAGCGCAATAGAAAATTAGGCTTTAGCAAACAAAAAGCCATTGTCATTCATGTAGACTCCCGGACTAAGAAGGAGCGGATTGATCTTTTCTTTTATCATCAACAAGCCAATGAAGCGAGTAAAACTCTTGCTGGAAAGCTACACGAAACCATGAAACAAAAGTATAAACAATACCGCAAAACGGGTTCTTACGCTGGTACCGTAAAAACCCGTGATTTGCACATGCTGAGGGAAGTAACTCCAACAGCCGTCTATGTTGAGCTGGCCAATATTCGCAATAAAACCGATCAGCAACGAATTATTTTACCAAGTAATCGACAAGCTTTAGCTGATTGGCTTTACGAAGGCCTCGTTAAATAACCTTTATCGAATACTAATCACCTTGAGTTCCACTCGCTGGTTCTTTTTACGGCCTTCTTCCGTCTCGTTGGTAGCAATAGGATCCCGCTTACCGTAGCCTTTATAGAATACCCTAAAAACATCGATACCTCTTTCTTTAATTAAGTAATCTGCTACTGATTTTGCCCTTGCCCTCGACAAAGGATCACAGTATTCGTCAGGCGGCAAGCTATTGGTATGACCTCCAATTTCTATGTTCACTTTAGGGTTATATATTAAGAAGTCATATAATTCATCTAAAATAACGTGATACTCTGGCTTAAGCACGGTACTATCCGCATCAAACTCAATCTCTTCTAAGGAGATACGTTTACCAATTTCAATATTGGTCATCGAAAGTCCTTCGATCAAACGCTGCTCAATAGTTAAATTATCTTCTACTCTACAACCATTAGAATCAATTACAGCGACTCGATGTGCTCCTAGGCTCAAGCGTTCAGCGGCTTGAGTAGTCTCCCCGTTATCCCATTCAAAAGCATAGGGTTGTACCCCACCAGTCACCTCAACATATCCATAACCATTAGGCTGCTGTTGGTTGGAAGAGGGAAATACTTTAGTAATGGTAGCCTTTAATGTGTCTGGATTAGGTAATTCAATCGAGGCTGTACTACTTTGTCCAATGGCATCCGTGATGGTTACCTTATAAAGGCCTGCTTTAAGGTTGGTAATTTTATCTTCCGTGGTTTCTAAGGATTCCCATTCGTATTCAAATGGTTTTTTACCTCCTTGCAAATCTACTCCCACGATACCATCTTGATCACCGTTACAAGTTACTGGTTTTTCGATTTTAAGACTTGCGGAAAGTGGCAATACATTTTCTCCTAAATCAAATTCTACTTCAGCTTGGCAACCAAGTGAATCTGTGATGACTACTTTTTGATTACCAGGAGCCAGGCCAGTTGCGTTCATTCCTTTTTCCCCACTTGCCCAGGTAATGGTGTACGGAGCAAAACCACCCTCAACTTCTACACTAGCTTTCCCATCTGTCTGATCGGTACTGGCTTCTTCTAAGTCTTTTGTGACTCCTACCAAGGTAGGAGGGGCAGTCAACTCAAACCTATTGGTCGTTCTAGCCCCTAATGCATCCGTAACTGTAACCGAGTGATACCCTTGTGCCAAGTTGTATACGGTACTGGAATTAGATCCATTTTTCCATTGAATTTCAAAAGGACCTTTACCTCCTTGAGGACTTACCGTCAATGCACCTGTTTCGGTACCTCCACATTCAATAGCTTGCTCAATTGTGATTTCTGAAGTTAAGGGTAGAATATTTTCATCCATTGCAAAAATCGTAGAGGCTTCACAGCCATTGGCATCTACTACCGTCACATCGTAATTTCCAGGAGCCAAACCTTTACCAATGGACTGATTGTAACCATTACTCCAACGATATTCGTAAGGTTCCACTCCTCCAGAAGCTATCAATCTAGCTTCCCCATCAGCTTGATCCGTTGATGCGGGGGAGCTTATCGATGCAGCTATTTTTAAGACTTCTGGTTCTTCTATTGTAAAAGACTTTACAAACTCCTGACCAATAACATCAGTGATGGTCACCTCGTATGCACCAGCTAATTGATTAGAACCGATATCACCAGTAACGGTAGCTTGATTCCATTTATATTGATAAGGCTTTTTACCACCTTTGGTTTGAATTTTAAAGTTTGCTTGTGGTTGTCCTTTACATTGGATCGTTTGGGTAAAAACTAATTCTGCACTAAGGGGTAAAATATTTTCATCTAGGGTAGCCTCTGCACTTGCTGGACAGCCACTTGCGTCGGTAACGGTAACGGATATTGGACCTGGGGCTAAACCTTGAATGGTATCCCTAATGGAGCTATTGGACCATCTATATAGATAGGGGCCTTTTCCGCCGGTAGTAATAGCGGTTGCGATACCATCTTTAGCTCCAGTTGAAGGTGGTGAAACAACTTCCATTTCCAAAGTAAATTCGCCAGGTTCGGTTACCTGAATGGATGCCAAAGTTTGGTTAGATTGACTATCTGTAATGGTTATGGAATAATCGCCAGCACCTACGTTTTCTAAATTTGGAGTAGTAGCACCGGTATTCCATTGATATTGGTAAGGGCCTTTCCCGCCCGCTACCGTAGCCTTAAGTACCGCCGTTTTTTCTCCAAAACACTTTATATCGGCTTCTTGAGTAATGCTGCTAGCCAATTCTCCAATGATCCTTGTCATTCCAACATTAGCTACTGTACTACAGCCATTATTATCGGTAACAGTGACCGTATGTTGTCCTTCACTAAGTTGGATAGCCATTTCAGTGCGTTCTCCATTATCCCAGGCATAAGTAAAAGGAGCTTGCCCTTGTAAGACTTCAACTTTAGCTTTACCATCTTTTTGATTTAAATCAGATTCCTGGCTAATGAAAGTGGCTTCTGCTATTACATTAGGATCCGTAATTTCTGCTTTAGCTATTTTTTGGTTACCGCGGCTATCCGTAACGGTGACAACGTAAGTCCCTTTACCCAAGTTTTTAGGGTTAGCACCTGCTAAACCCCCATCCCATTTATATTCATAGGGTTCTAATCCACCAGTAACTCTGACGCTTAGCTCCCCCGTATTTCCTCCTGTCTCACAATCCAGACCTTTTTCAACAAGAGTGTTGACGGTCATAGCCGAGGCCGATTCAATCAAATACAAGCCCTTATCTTCCGTACCAACCCAAACCGAGCCATCAAAATCTGAGGCAATAGTTGTTGCAAATTGACTGGTATAGTATTCAGCTGGCCCGTAGAGGTCATAATCTTCATTATTAAGGTCAATTCGAGCAACTATTTCGGTAACAACCCAAAGGAATCCATTTACATCGAAGGTAAAATCGATGATAGGTCCATCTAAGGCTGCTTCAGGTAAGTCAACTGGATTCCAAACTTGCTTCCGATTCATATAACCTATCAGATCATCTGCTAATAGCCAAATGCGATTGGAACTGTCTAAATCAATCTGAGTGAAGTTGAAATACCGTTCTTCTAAGCTCCACTTGTTATCCTTGCCAAAGAATACCCCATCATTGGTACCCATCCAGGTCCGTCCAAAAGGATCTACGTAAATGGTATTGATCTGATCACTTTTGAGCTTACTATTTTTACTGTTGTAACTATCTAATAAACGTAAAGAAGTGCCGTCAACTTTTAATTTGAAAGCACCACTTTCAAAAGTGCCGATCCAAAGTTCTTTTCGCAATGCCCGATAATTGGCACAGGTAATGATATT
>CAXIDD010000446.1:0-4973 GCA_964021975.1 uncultured Saprospirales bacterium
CCAAAGTTGGTGCAGCTATTCAATCGTTTTGCTACTTATAACGGCTCTAATCCCTATAAAGCACCAGGTTTATTAAGCATCATTCCACATTTTGAGCACCAGATTGGTGCCTTTTATCCCAAAGGTGGCATGGTCAATATAACCAATGCAGTATATCAATTGGCAGAAGATCAAGGCGTACATTTTCACTTCAATAGCCCCGTTGAAAAAATAGTTGTCGAGCAACAAAGGGCAAGTGGATTAATGGTCAATCAGGAACACAAACGTTTTGATCGGATCATCAGTAATATGGATGTCTTCTTTACCTATCGAAAACTCCTGCCAGATCAAAAACAGCCAGAACGCATTTTGAAGCAAGAAAAATCAAGTTCTGCTATTATTTTTTACTGGGGCATTAAAAAGAACTTCCCTGAACTGGACCTTCACAATATTTTCTTCAGCGATAATTATCCTGCTGAATTTGATGCACTAGCAAAAGGTGAAATGTATGAAGATCCAACAGTCTACGTCAATATTAGTAGTAAATATAGCTCTGAGGATGCTCCCGAAGGCTGCGAAAACTGGTTTACAATGATCAACGCGCCTTATAATGATGGCCAAGATTGGGAACAATTTATTGACCAAACCCGCGAAGCGACTATCCAAAAGGTAAGCCGTATCCTGGGTACTGACATTAGACAGTTGATTCAATGTGAAGAAATTCTTGATCCTCGAAGCATTGAATCTAAAACTGCATCTCACCTTGGCTCGTTATACGGTACTAGCTCTAACGACAAAATGGCTGCATTTTTAAGACATCCCAACTTTAGTAATCGCATCAAAGATCTTTATTTTTGTGGAGGTAGTGCACATCCAGGTGGTGGGATTCCACTGTGTCTATTGTCTGCAAAAATCGTTGATGAAGTAATGATCGGTTAATATGAATCAGCAAATAGAATTAAAATTAGGTAATAAAAGTTGGGCGTTGACCTATGAAAATCTGGCCATCATTGTCTTGAGCATCCTTTATCTCGTGGGCATTGTGGGTATTAGTATTCCCATCCATCCAGATTTTGCTCTTTTGACGCCTCTTAATCTCCTATTTTCCTTAGCCACTGTTTTATACTTCCATCCCAATTGGAATCGCGATAGCTTACTTTTTTTAATCCTCTGTTTTGGTATTGGTTATGGTGCTGAAGTTTTTGGTGTTCATACCGGTCTACTTTTTGGGAGTTATGAATATGGGCCAGTACTTGGGCCAAAGATATTGGAGACGCCCTTGATGATTGGCATCAATTGGATATTACTAGCCTATTCCAGTGGTATGTTGATTAATCAACTACTCCCTAAACAAAATAAGGTAATTAAAGCAGCAAGCGCTGCTTTGGTAATGGTTGGACTAGATATTTTTATTGAGCCCGTAGCCATAAAGTATGATTTTTGGCAGTGGGAAGGTCGGACTACCCCACCCTTACAAAACTTCTTTGGTTGGTGGCTCGTCGCTTTTATTGTACTTTTATTTTTTACTTTTTTATTAAAAAAACAAAAAAACAAAGTTGCGATTGCCTTGTTAGCATTGCAGTTTATATTTTTTATAGCTTTAAACCTTTTATAGTTATGCAGATTGTATTATATGTTTTTGTTACGTTGGCTACTTTTTGTGTTATGGAAGTTGTAGCATGGGCAGCTCATAAATACTTAATGCACGGTACGCTTTGGATCTGGCACGAAGACCACCATAAGCCACACCACGAAAAAGAGGGTTTCTTCGAAAAGAATGATCTGTTTTTCCTGGTTTTTGCCATTCCTAGTGCCTTAAGTTATATTATTGGTCTGAGCCAACCAGGTTATTTTTGGTTGCTCTTTGTAGGAATTGGAATTTCCATTTATGGCTTGGTTTATTTCTTAATCCACGATGTCTATATTCACCGCCGTTTCAAGTGGTTTAAACAACTGGATAGTGCCTACTCTCGGGCGATTCTACGTGCCCACGGTGACCATCATTCTAAAACAACAAAAGAGCATTGTGATTCCTTTGGATTGCTTTGGGTGCATCCTAAGTATTTTATGAAACGGAGTCAGTGGAAGACTGGATCACAACAGTAGCTTTTTTCTTGATTCACGGATGCTATTTCTTTATCAGTTGAATCAGGATTTGCAGAATTTTAGAATTTACAGAATGTAGGTAAGCCCCAATAAGAATCTATGCGCTGCAATGATTTCTATTGTGGTTTAAATATAATAGCCCGCATTTTTATTCAAGAAAATGCGGGCTATTTGTCAATTACTACATCAACAGGAATTTATTTCCCCAAATAAGAACGCAGATCGTTACGATTATAAGACTTGCGTAAACGGCGGATCGCTCTTTCTTTTATTTGACGGACTCTTTCTCTGGTCAAGCCGTATAATTCACCAATCTCTTCTAGGGTCATGGACTTCATACCATTGAGCCCATAATAAGAAGATAAGACTTCTACCTCACGAACAGAGAGAATAGACAGTCCTTGAGCGACTTCTTCTTTCAAAGACTGTTCCATCAGGTTTTCATCTGGACTTTCATTCTGATCCGAAGAAATAAGATCGAGCATGGTGGAATCTCCATCATCACCGCTTAAAGGAGCATCAACGGAGAGGTGGCGGCCATTGCCTTTGAGCATATTGGCAATTTCTTTAGGGGCCACACCTAACAGCTCCGCTAATTCTTCGTGGGTTGGCTCCCTTTCAAATTTTTGGACGAAGCTAACATAGGCCTCATTCACTTTGTTGTATGACCCTACTTTATTGAGTGGCAAACGGACAATTCTAGAGTATTCGACTATGGCTTGTAGAATTGACTGCCGAATCCACCAAACAGCGTAAGAGATAAACTTAAAGCCTTTGGTTTCATCAAAGCGCTTAGCGGCTTTCATCAAACCAACGTTGCCTTCATTAATTAAATCACTCAATGATAAGCCTTGGTTTTGATATTGTTTGGCTACCGAAACGACAAACCGTAGATTAGACTTGGTTAATTTTTCTAAAGCCTCTTTATCTCCTGCTCTAATTCGCTGTGCAAGATCAGCTTCTTCATCTGCGTTGAGCATCGGTATTTTACCAATATCATTCAGGTATTTATCCAGGGAAAGGCTTTCTCTGGCTGTAATCTTATTGGTAATTTTTAACTGACGCATATAAAAGGAATTTTAACAATTTTAAGATCAATCGCTAACTTGAATATACACATTTTTTAAAAAAACAGGTGCTCTATATTGAATCTATCTTGACTTTTAGACAAAAAGATTACCAAAAAAATCTACTCTTAGCTCAAATGATTCATAATCAAGCTTCTATTTTTTCGAAGCTAACAAAAAACATTTACCTAAATCGATAAAAAAAGCATCCCGAATTTTCCAACAGGAAAATCCGGGATGCTTATGATGGCAACTAAATCATTTAATGCGCGTATGGCATTGACTTAGTATTATCTACGATCTCCGCCGCCTCTTTCTGGTCTAGGTAACAAGGCTTTCCGAGAAAGTCTCATTTTACCAGTTTTAGGATCAACTCCAATCAATTTCACTTTTACCTCATCTCCTTCCTGGAAATGCTCCTCTACTTTTTCAATACGAGAGTGCGAAATTTCAGAAACGTGGAGTAAACCACTCTTACCTTCGAAATCAACGAATACCCCGTAAGGCATTACTGTTTTAACGACAGCTTCGTAGACATCCCCTACTTCTGGTGTAAAGGTAATTTTCTTAATTCTAGCCACAGCATCTGCTACAGAAGGGCCATCAGAACTCGCAATACTAACGATTCCTTTGTTATTTTTCTCTTCAATATTAATAACGGTACCCGTTATTTCTTGAAGCTCTTGAATAACTTTTCCTCCAGGTCCGATTACAGCACCAATAAAGCTCTTATCGATGATTAGCTCAACGATCCGAGGTGCGTGATCTTTGAAGTCTGCTCTAGGAGTAGACATTGTCTTAGCCATTTCACCTAAGATATGTAAGCGTCCTTGACGTGCTTGCTCTAAAGCTGCTTCTAGTTGCTCATAAGGTAGACCTTCAATTTTGATATCCATTTGACAGGCGGTAATTCCATCAGAAGTACCAGTCACTTTAAAGTCCATATCACCTAGTGCATCTTCATCACCAAGAATATCACTCAAAATTGCAATATCATCTCCTTCAGCAATCATTCCCATAGCAATACCAGACACCGGTGCTTTAATCTGAATACCTGCATCCATTAGTGCTAAAGAACCAGCACATACAGTAGCCATAGAAGAAGAACCGTTAGATTCCATAATATCTGAAACAATCCGGATGGTATAAGGATTCTCTTCAGGTAATACTTGCTTTAAAGAACGACCAGCTAAGTTGGCGTGTCCAACTTCTCTCCGGCCAGGACCACGTTGTGGCTTAACCTCACCCACGGAATATCCTGGGAAGTTATAGTGTAGAATAAACGTCTCGTAATCCTGCATTAAAGCCCGATCTACCATTTGCTTATCTAACTTGGTACCGAGGGTCAAAGCAGTCAATGCTTGAGTTTCACCTCTGGTAAAAATAGCAGAACCGTGGGTAGCAGGAAGATAATCTACTTCCGTCCAGATGTTTCTAATCTCGTCAAAGGCGCGACCATCTAAACGTACTTTTTTAGCTAGTACCGTATTACGGATGGTTTGTTTTTTAACTTTCTCAAAATAACCGGATATTAAGCCTGATTTTTCATCAAATGCTTCTTCACCCAGCTTTTCAAGAAGCTGTTCTTTCATATTTTCTTTGATCGTTTTCAAAGATTCTTTACGGGCCACTTTATCAAAGCTAGACAGAGTCATTTCTTCAACTGGTCCGGTGATTATTTCTTCGATCATTGCTTTAAGATCTGCATCTTCAGCTTTTGGCTCGATTACACGTTTTACGGTTGCTTTTTCTCCTACCTTCTCGGCCAGATCAAGCTGAGCCTGACATTGTACCTTGATGGCATCATGTGCGATCCGGATG
>CAXIDD010000447.1:0-4967 GCA_964021975.1 uncultured Saprospirales bacterium
TCGAATAAAAATGGATGCGTTCATCAAAACTACCGCGAACTTCCACACCTCTTTGGTTTATAAAATAGGGCGTTTCTTCATTTACCTGATTGCCATACTTGAGGTTGAGCATTGGATTTACCCGAAAAGTAAAATCAGGATGATTGACTTCAAAGAGATTAGCGGGAGTGCGGTAAAAATGCTTTAAAAAAGGTCTTTTTGATGCTTGCCAATACTTACTTTCTTGATCTGCGGGTAAGTTCGCTTGATTTTTTTCGGCTAAAGCCGTCGATTGATCCGGCTGAAACAACCACTCGTTATTATCTAGAAACAGGTAATTTAAATCAGCTCGATCTAACTTTGTAAAATTATAATTACTGGTGTCCAATCCCATGGCATAGCGGACCACATCACCACGTGAATAATAGTGCAAACTGGTATGAATATCCATTGGGTGGTCAGAAAGAATATCCAAGCGTTTGATGGTATAGTAGGCAGGATTTCCAATTGGTACAAGTGTACCTTGCGCAAATAAAGCTGGAAGACTGAGCAAAAGAAGTAAGCTCGTGTAGGATAGTTTTCTCATACGGTATGTTTGGGATCAGCGCCCAAAATACGGTAAATATTTAAAAGGGGAGATCGTTTTTAACTTCCACTTATCAACTTTCCTTTCCTGTCCATTCTACGTAGTAGCAGGAGACCAATTGTACTTAATCCAATTATGCCACAGATATTCGCCATTTCGATTGCAATTTCAGTTTGCTTAAAACTACCCGTTTGAATTGGAGAGAAAAACAAAAACCGAGCTACATTATTTAGACTTGTAAAAACATGAAAGCCTACTAATATGGTAACTAAGCAAATTTTATTCCATAGGTTTTTAGAAAAAGTAGTCCGTTGTATAGTATTTAGAATAATGGAAAAGAAGAGCATAAGCGGGATGATTTTTAAAGTCACCCAACTAAATATATATATAACGGAGAGTGGTTCAGAAAAATCGAAATGTAAATATTCTTTGGGGGTTAGAAATCCATTATCAAACGACCACTCACTATAAAACACGTGCTGAGTCATCAATAGAGCGCTAATAACACCTATGGTAGCTAAAAGTCCGATGCGACTCTGTTGAATCAGCTTACGAGGTACTTGTACTATCCAAAATGGTGCCAGGAATCATCATTCCAAGACTATAATTGAAGCCTCTTAAACCACTCTCAATTAAAGCGATCCCGGTTAAATTCCAGGTGAAATAGAATAATTGAAAGATAAATGCTACCAAAGGGAATCCTAGTAAAAAAAATAACAACAGCTGTTTTAATATCAGGGGCTTATTATTAATACTGTAGGCTGCACTCAACTCCATAGGTTGACCAATGCCCAAAGTTGCGGCTTCAAAAGCGTTCTCTTCCGTGTAACCACTAGCCAATAAATCATTCAAGCGTTCTTGCAGGTGATCTTCCAATTCGTACAATTGTTCTTCTGAGAAAGCCCCCGCTTCTCGTAAACTATCCTTCCAAATATCAATTCTTTCTTCTAGTTTCAAATATTCCATAGCTAATATTTATAGGCCTGTTTGCCAGAGTTTAGAAAATAGAGTGTTCATCGTTTTCCACTGATCCTGTTCCGTTTTTAGTTGTTTTTTCCCTTGCTTGGTAATGCGGTAGTACTTTCGACGACGGCCCGTTTCCGCAGCGACCCGCCATTCTGCAAGGATGTGCCCTTTCTTTTCCAATTTGTGTAAAACAGGATAGAGCATACCATCCGTCCACTGAATTTCTGTTTCAGAAAGGAGCGCCACTTTTCGAATGATCTCATAGCCATAAGTTTCTCCTTGTTGGAGAATGGATAGAATGATCGGGATGGAGGAGGCTGCAGTTAATTCTTTAGATATTTTATTCATACCTTGATGTTCTATGTATTGCAAATATGCATAGAACTTCTATGTTTGTCAAGTCTTTTTTGGAAAAACCTTCTGAATCAGTACTTTTGAGTCATCATTTAAGGAAATACAAGCGCCTGCATTGCCTTAAATGAGCTTATATGCCTGCTGGTCGGCAGGTTTCCAGAAAAAACACGAGATCTATGCTCCAATCAGCCCTTACCCCAGATCAAATAGAAGCAGGCTGTGACGAAGCTGGACGTGGCTGTTTAGCCGGGCCAGTTTACGCAGCAGCGGTTATCTTACCCAAGGATTTTGCACATCCGTTATTAAATGACAGTAAACAACTAACGGAAAAGCAACGCTTGGCTGCTCGTCCAATTATCGAAGCGGAGGCTTTGGCCTGGGCCGTCACGCCGGTACCTCCTACTGAAATTGATGAAGTGAATATTCTGAATGCTTCTTACCTAGCCATGCATCGTTCGGTAGCTCAGTTAAAAATTCGACCAGAATTATTGTTGATTGATGGGAATCGTTTTAAGCCTTTCGAAGACATCCCTTTCGAGTGTATTATAAAAGGCGATGGGAAATACATGTCGATTGCTGCTGCCTCGATTCTAGCAAAAACTTATCGGGATGAGTACATGGCGAAAATAGGCGAGGCGTACCCTGTTTATCAATGGAAAAAGAACAAAGGCTATCCCACGAAAGTACATCGGGATGCCATTCGGCAACATGGAGCTACGCCACACCATCGGCGCTCTTTTAGGCTGTTGCCCTTTCCGGAGCAGTTGCCTTTATTCGTCTACTTCGGCTTGTCCTTCTTGTTCCAAATCCTTTAGAAATAGGTCAATCGTAACGACCGTTGCCAAAATTAACTGAACGTCTTCTTCCTCGTCTATTTCTACGCCATAGGTATCTGACCAAGACCAAAATTTCTTAGAAACGGACGCTACCTTTTTGCCTTTTCGTAAGAAGTCGTATTCTCTTTTCCAGAATTTTCCTTCGATGATGTAATCGTTTGGACCAGGAATATCTACCTTGAATTTTGATTTCCAGGTGCTCCATTTTTTCTCAATGGTGGCGATGGTTTTACCAGCTCTTAAGATCTTGTATTTTGGCTTGAAGCTAAATCGCTTTTTTTTAATTTCCAGTAAATTTCTTTCTTGAATATTTTGAAATTTAAAGGTGTTACTCATCGAAAAGACCTTGCCCTTGATACGGAAAATAACGGCACCATCTCGGTCTTTAATTTCATAGGTATCTTTAAAGGTCCAGGCTTTTTCTTTGAGTTGGAAAATATGTTTGGCCATGATCAGAAGAAGTATTTGTACCTCGGAAAGATACGCTATTTGAATTAAAATAGCTTTTAAATTCCTACTTGGGTTTCCTTGGCTGACTTGGGGGCAAGACGAAAAATAGAGACCTAATAACCTTAATTCCAGTTTTGGTGTTTATTAATGATTAAAGTCTAAAAGAATATGAAAATTACCTTTGATCGAATACTCACGGTTATCTTAATTGGGCTCATTGGGATGTATCTTTTGCGGTCCTATCGGAATAGGCCTAGTATGGTAAATGGAGAGCTGGCGCCCACTTTTAGTAGTCAGTTAAAGGATGGAAGTAACTTTGATTTAGCGCAACTAAAAGGCAATTATGTTTTATTGGATTTCTGGGGGAGTTGGTGTGCACCTTGTCGGAGGCAAAACCCTGGGTTGGTAAAACTTTATGAAGAATTTCACGAGGGTGATTTTTTTGGTGGAGCCAATTTTGAGATTGTGAGTATTGGCATTGAGCAAAGCGAACGAAATTGGCACGCAGCTATTGAAAAAGATGATTTAAAATGGCCCTTCCATATTATGGATACCTCCGGCGGAGGAGACCAAACTTTCAGTGGACCAGTTAGTAGCTTATACGATATCAGATCAGTCCCTACCAGCTATTTATTAGACCCGAAGGGTACCATTATAGCGGTGAATGCAGCACACGGACAAATACGTAGATTGCTCAATAAGCGTTTAGAAAAGGAGTAAATTAAAACCACACTTTTCTTTACTTTTGTCAGCTATTTTAAGAACTTCTTCTCATTTGTCAGGTCTTTTTAAATTTAGCTGCCAAAATGGCTTAGATTATAGACTGGCAAAATAATTGAGGTTTAGAATACGGAGCACGTTTAAACAACTAAAAAAACGTTCTGAAATGGAACAAGAAGAAAAAGATTTACAACAAGAAACCAATAACACAGAAGACATCCTGACGGAAGAGTTGGAGCAAGGTCTTTCTGAAGATGCTGAAGCTAAAGTAACAGCAGAACCATCGATAGAAGAAGATATGAAAAAATTAAAGCAAGAACACGGCGAGCTAAAGGACAAGTACCTGCGCTTGTTTGCTGAGTTTGATAATTTTAAGAAGCGTACTTTTAAAGAGAAGTTGGAAATGATGAAAACCGCTTCCTCAGACGCTATTCAAGCTTTATTACCAGTTCTCGATGATTTTGATAGAGCTAAGAAAAATGCAGAAGATGATAATTCATCAGAACCATTTAGCGAAGGGGTCAACCTGGTTTATCAAAAGCTTTATGGTGCTTTAAAAAATAAAGGCTTAAAACCAATGGAATCTAATGGAGAAGCTTTCGATCCAGAATTGCACGAAGCGGTTACGGAGATTCCAGTACCGGATGAAGCCATGAAAGGTAAAATTGTGGATACTATTGAAAGAGGTTATTTCCTCAATGATAAGCTAATCCGCCATGCGAAAGTGGTGGTTGGTAAATAATTCAAATTGATCCGTAGCCGGATTTACATATTCAAGATATGGCAAATAAAAGAGATTATTACGAGGTTTTAGGTGTGGATAAAAATGCGGATGCCACTGCTATTAAAAAGGCATATCGCAAGTTAGCCATTAAATACCACCCTGATAAGAACCCAGACGATAAAGCTGCTGAGGACAAATTTAAAGAAGCTGCGGAAGCTTATGAAGTACTCAGTGATGAAGATAAAAAAGCCCGTTATGATCGTTTTGGACACGCTGGTGTAGCCAATGGTGGCGGTGGGTTCCGAGGAGAAGGCATGACCATGGACGATATCTTCAACCAATTTGGTGATAT
>CAXIDD010000448.1:0-4943 GCA_964021975.1 uncultured Saprospirales bacterium
GGTCCTTAATCATGCCACGCATATTGGACAAGGCAAAATCCATGGCGATCCAAAGGCGACGAGCAGTGGTGTTATCTTCAATCTTGTGCTCAATTTTCCGCCACAACCACTTCAAAATGCGATCAATAAAAATAAGAAGGGACTTGTGGTGGCCAGCATGGTGATTATCGATGGTAGCTTCCACTAGTCTCATGGCGCCATAAATCAGTTTGCCGCCAATATCCAGCGCGATACTTCCCAATTCTTTGCCAATCTTCTCTCCTAAGTCTTCGAGGCCATCTAGCCAAGAATGAGGTTCTCCTTTTTGCTTATCATCATCGTCTCCATCGTCTATGGGACTTTCCAATGCTTCCTTACTGGACTCATAGAACCCATGTAAATGGGAAAGTACCAGGCCAAAGTATTCCCAAACGCTAGGGTTGGGTTCAATTGTACCTGGCATTTGGGTATTCCGAGGGAATTTAAACGGCCAGTGTTCCCACTTACCTTCAACCAATTCTTCCAGGACAACTAAATCATTGGGTTTAAAGGCTTCTTCCCAGGTAGCCAAGGGTTTGTTGAGTGGTCGATTATTCTCTTTATAACAACGCTGCATCAAATCAAAGGCATTGTCGTAGAACCCGAACCAAAGGTGTAATCCATGCTCTTCTATCCGATTACTTATCTCACGGTTCCTACCGCTAGCACCTTTGCCCCCCAGACGCCAGCCCATCTGATAAAGGGTGATGTCATATTTTTCTTTCCATTTAGGGTCTTCAGTGAGTTCTAATGCCGTGGTTACGGAAGAAACTCCGCCACCCAGAATTGCTACTTTTTTAGGTTGATTGTTGGTAGTGTCCATTTTAATATTTTTTGGAAGCAGCTGTAAACTACTTCGATAATTTGAGTTAGGTATTTTATTATATACGGCTGTTGTAAACAGCTTTAATCAAAGTTATTTGAATAGTCCCCGTGCTTTGCCTTGTAGAAATTGCCATAAACTGACTTCCTCTTTATTACTCCACACTTCAACGCCTGTTTCAAAGACGAAATCCCATTCCAACCAAAATGCTGCATCTGCCAGTTGTCCATTTTTTAAGCCAAGATCTTCCGCGATTGGGAAGAGTGCATTCTCAGGAAGGTCAAGCGGATAATTGCCGTGTAACAGACCTGCACCATCAAAGCGTTTCATCCGAGCATAGAAGTCTACGATAGATTGGTAGGCTGCGGTCTCAGAAGAATCGATACTCCTTAATTGTCGTAGGGAAGAGAAAGGTAACTTTTGCTCCAAAAAAATCTCTCCAATTTCAATAAGAAGATCAAAATCTGGTAAAGTAATGTGATCTGCACCAAAAATCAGTTGTTTGAGTTCTTTGAAGGCCGTTTTCATATCGGCCCATCGGTGTGGTTCTTTGCCCTGGTCGCTTCCTTTTTCTTGTTCAACTCCGGCAATTGGCATCTTGTGAAACTCCATATTGGGATTGAATTGAAAGGTGGATATAGCTTCAATACCAAATTTTGGTAAAACACCATCTGTTTGTTCTGGGACCTGAATATTGGCCATCATTTTGGGCATCCCGTATACTTCTCTGCCGGCAGCCATGACCAAAGGATCATCCACAAAAATGTAAGGCACTAAAGCACCAACGTGATCGGCCACCCAGATGCCCCCTTTCTTAATTAAGCGAACCGTAAATATTGAGAAAATGACTTCACGATATTTCACGAAGCCCCAATCCTTATAGGGTTGAACATCAGGGCCAGATCTTTGATAATCTGAAAAGGTGACTAATACTACTGGCAATAAAGGCTCGTAGCGAACCTCCCCATTAGAAGGTATATTAAACCACTGATCACAGACGTTTTGCAACTTCTTTTGATCTGCAGTATACACAAAGCTATTAAAGCGTGCGCCATCCAATTCGAAAGGAGCTGGGAAAGCCATAGAGCCGTCAAGGTAACGGAAGGGTGTTGTACTCATAATATGGTATTAGATGTTGTTTTATTTGGGGTTTGTTCAAAAGGTTACCCTCAAATTAGTAAAAAACAGACGTACACAAGTATTATAGTACTATTAGGGGACAGTAGAAGTCTCAAATATTGGTGGACTTTTAGAAGTTTAATATAAATATTTCTAGGGAGAAATCAATATGTCCATTAATCTTTCACAAATATCATAAAATGTTGCCATGGCAAATTAGTCTTATTATTCTTCAGACGTAAACCTACAGCTTCCATTTCTTTTACGGCTTGCTCCAAGGACATTTTATGCAGGCGCTTGATGGGAACCGTTGGGTCTTCCATTCGGTATTCCAATAAAATGAATCTGCCATTGGGTTTTAAAGCCGCGACAATGTTTTGCATGACTTCTTTCGGGTAGGAAAGTTCATGATACACATCGACCATAAAAGCCATGTCGATCGATTTTTCTGGCAAATTTGGATTGGACTCTTTCGCCTGGATGAGCTCTACATTATCAATCTTTTGCTGACTGATTTTTTGACGCATCATGGCCAGCATTTCTGGCTGTAAGTCGACAGCCAGTACTTTCCCTTTCGACAACTCTTTTGCAATTCGAAAACTATAATAACCAGAACCTGCTCCAATATCTGCAACTACTTCATCTGGCTGTAAATCCATATTTTTGATAGCCTGGCTGACGTTTTCTTCTTTTTCTCTTTCTCTGCGTTCTAGCCAACTGGCTCCGAGGTGACCCATTACGTGTGCAATTTCTCGATTCATGTAGTACTTGCCGATCCCATCCCAAGAAGATTTGGCATAGGTATAGATGTCCTCATTGGTATTAGCTGAAGTTTTTTGCTGGGCTTCGCAAGTTGTAAAAGTCAAAAGCGCAGCAATCAGGTAAAATAATCGGGTAGCCATAGGTTTACTAAGTTTTAAAGGTAACAGTAAACCCAACATTAGGTTTGAGGGAATACCTAAAACAAACGGACCTGCCCCTTAAGACAGATCCGTTTAGCTTCTAATGTTTAAAAAGCTTAAATTATTTCTTTTTCTTCGAAGCTTGTTTAATCAAGGATGGACTTTTCTTTTGACCACCTTGCTTCATGCCGCCAGCTACATTTCCTAGCAATTGTTTCGCTTTTGCGTCTCTTTGAGACTTCTTTTGAGCTTTAAGCGCTTCGGCATTTTTACGAGCCTCGTTTACCTTTTCTTTTTTTGATTTAACTGCCATGACAGTAAGGATAAATTAAGTGATTTAAAAAATATCCAACATTAGACGAATTTTCTGTTGAGGGTCACACTTTTTTTTCTTTTTTTTAATAAAAAAGATAGCCCAAATTTTTAAGCTTCCTTTATCACTTGTACAGGATTCTTAAAAGCAACTTTCAAGGCTTGAAAACTCACAGTAAATAGCGTAATTAAGACCGCTAAAATGCCTACCAGGCCAAATACCCACCAGCCAATATTGATTCGGTAGGTATAATCTACTAGCCATTTTTGCATTAAGAAATAAGCAATGGGGATGGCAATGATAAATGCGATACTTACTAAGACAACGAAATCTTTAGAAAGTATTTGCCATAGCTTAAATACAGATGCGCCTAATACTTTACGTATACCGATTTCCTTGGTCCGCTGTTCGGCAACGTAAGTAGCAAGACCAAAAAGGCCAAGACAAGATATAAAAATGGCAAGAATGGTAAAGAAGGAAGCTAAACGGCCTATCCGCTTTTCATTGTTAAACTTTTTAGCGTAAGCTTCATCTGTAAACTCGTATTCAAAAGTATTAATTGGATCATATTTAGCCATTACACCTTCGATGCCTGCAAGTGCTTCTTGGACTTTACTTTCTGGCTTGAGTTTGATGTAAAGATAATTAAACCAGTCTTCTTCCAGCATAAATATAGTCTGCCGAACAGGCTCATAGGGCGACTGAGTGATCAAGTTTTTGACTACGCCAACAATTGGATAAGTATAGATATCTCTTATTAGTGCTTTGCCAACCGGATTTTCTATGCCCATATATTCTACAGCTGCTTCATTGAGAATAATGGCGTTTTCATCCATGCCATGTGCTCTGGAGAAATCTCTACCGCTTATTAGGTCCCAATTAACCATCTCCCCAAATTCATGAGATACGCGTAGACTAGTAAAATCATTGCTCTTGTCAGGGTCTTTACCTTCCCAATCAAAACCACCATTAGTACTGTACGTTAAGGTCACCCTAGAATCGGTTGCCGCTACTTCTTCTATAGTACTCAAATTCAATAATTCAGATCGGAGGGAAGTAAAACTATCCTTGGCTTTTTGGTTTTTAGCACGGACACTTAGCAAGTTATCCCGATCATACCCAATCGGTCTATTTTGAGCGTGTTGAATTTGTTGATAAACGGTAATGGTAGCAATAATGAGACTAATTGAAACGGTAAATTGTACAACCACCATCACCTTACGTGGAAAAGCGATGGAGCGAGTAGAACGCTTAAGTGCTTTGATTGGCTGAAAAGCAGATAAATAAAAAGCTGGATAAGAGCCTGCTGCCAAACCTGTAAAAAGTGTAAATCCAATGGTGATTATCCAAAATAAAGGCTGACTCCAAGGTATATCCAATTCTTTACCGGCCATGTTATTGAAAGTAGGTAGTAAAAACCACACCAGGATTAAACAAACCGCAAGTGAAAGCATGGCAATCAAAACAGATTCGCTATAGAATTGGCCAATTAGGTGACTGCGGAGGGAGCCCAAAGTCTTGCGAATCCCTACCTCTTTAGCTCTTTTTTCGGAGCGTGCTGTACTTAGGTTGACAAAATTGATACAAGCGAGTAATAGTATAAATAAAGCAATGATACCAAATAGGAAAACGTATTGAATACGGCCACCTTGGTTAAAACCATCTTTGAATATGCCTCTTAAATACCAATCTTTCATGGGATGTAGAAAGAGTATTGGTTGAGACTTTTGGGCGAATGTGGGGTCGATATTATCATATTTCACCTTTT
>CAXIDD010000449.1:0-4932 GCA_964021975.1 uncultured Saprospirales bacterium
CGAATTCTTAGAAATCTTATCTGATTCTGGTTGTAAACTTTGGGGTTGTAAATTGGCAGTAGATATGTTTCACCTCAAACGAGAAGACCTTATTGATGAACTGGATGATATCATTACCATCGGCGACTTCTATAGTAGAGCTGATCAGGAAGGTTGTCATTTGTTGTTTATCTAAATGGGGAGCAGTGTTTAAATAACCTCTATTAATAAAGGAGCATCCCGAATTTTCGGGGTGCTCTTCTACTTAGGCTTATTTATTCTTGTATATCAAACTCTGCCCACAAGGGATAATGATCAGAAAGCATAAAAGAAAATTGTTGTTTAGTGACTCGATTTTCATCCCAGAGTAAAGGGACAAAGTCATAATTACCACCGTTGATAAAGTCCATGGAGAGTTGGTCTTTCCCTTTATTTTTAAACCAGGCAATCTGGTCATAATATTTCTGCTCATCAAAAATAGATCTGGTTACTTTTCGATCTTGTAAAGCAGGAGGAATATATAAGCCTTCTGAAATGAAAGTCTCCGTCAATAAGTCCCCACGCTCGTCGATATTGAAGTCCCCTAAAGTAATCAGGTTATGGTCATAGGCATTCACATCACCGGCCCAATCGTGCATCCATCGTGCGATGCCATTAAGCTCAGCGATGCGATCTTTAGATGATTTTCCATATTTAATATGTAAGGTTACTAAGATGAAGGTTTTGTTTTCAGAACGAAAACCTACTGCAAATGGGGAACGGACGAACTGCTCAGTTAGTGCATTTTCTTCCACTTGGTCAGCCCATTCCTTAGGAACAACAATCTCACCAGCCAAACCAGATAATTGTACGCGACGCGTATCAAAAAGGTAGGCCATACGTTCTCCGTTACCAGCAGATCCACGGTTGACATCAGTAAGAATCATACTCCAACTTCGCCCCAACAGCTTCATGGTATCGCGCAAGGCACGAATATTGGATTTGACTTCTTGCAATGCAATAACATCAAAGCGCGAAATTATTTCCTTGATATAATGTACAGACGCTAAATCCCGCCGTGGAGAATCTTCTTTGTCTGAAGCCCATTTTCTGGTCAAATTGCCAAAGCTCCGCAAATTCCAGGTAGCAATTAACAGATTACGCTCCAATTTTTTGACAGGAATGTGTAGGTCTAGATCTTCGCTTAGTAAATCTAGTTTTTCTTGTACCTCAATTGGTGGTGTTTCTAGAATCTTGGACATCGGTTTTGGTTTAGGAGTTAATGAGTAGCTTACAATAAATATAACGTATTGTAATGCTTAACTATTACTTAGTCCTCATCTTCATATTCGTCCTCGTCCTCGTCCTGATCTAGTTGCTCCACAAGTGAGAGAATCCAATTGATCACTTTGGGGCTCAAAAACTTACCGATGCCCGCTTTGCGCTCTGCGGTCTTCAGGATATTGATATTCTTATAGCCCATTCCGGCTTCCTCTGCCAACTCTATATATTCTTGCCAATCATCCGAGGTGTACATATCGAATTGGCCTCTCATAATGTCTAAGTCTGTAGGATCTTGTAAGTTGTATTCTGGCATTTTGTGTTTTTATGAATTAAATCTACTGTTAAACGTTTTTTTAAGAAAATATTGCTTAATCAGTCTAAATTTTTCCCCAAAATCGCCGCTGCGGCCACCCGTGCTGTAATCAGACAACCACCTAAAAAAGTGCCTTCCAAAGACCGACGGCCGTGCATCCCACCACCACCAAAACCTGCGGCTTCACCAATGGCGTAAAGACCAGGAATAACCGACTGCTCACCTTGGGCATTGGCCTTTGTCAATACCCGTGTTTGGAGATCGGTCTGAATACCACCCAAGCTTTTGCGAGAAAGAATAAACTCTCTGATCGCAATTAAGGGCATCGCCTTCTTATCCATTATTTTTTGAAAATTACAAGTCCGGACTTTATCCCCACGGTATTGTCTGGCTTTATGGATCAATTGTAATTGTAAGTCGGTGGTTTTGTCCGGACCTAGCGCCACTTGTTCATCATAGTTTTCTATGGATTGTCGGAGGGCGTCTACCTGGACGTCGTTATCGCCGGTAAGGGCATTCATTTTATCGGCCAGTTCGTCAATAGAATAGGCTACTATGACATCCTCACAATTCTTGATCATTTCATTGACCAGCTTCTTATTTCCAGTCAGAAGTGTTTGAAGGATAAAACGCACAAACTTTTTATCTCGCATTAAGGGATTGGCCTCCGAGCCGGAGATGGCGAATTCTTTATTGGCAATTTTCTTATTGAGCACTTGCCAAGAATATTTTTTAGGTTCCTGGCAAATACGATCTACTAAAAACCGAGTGTCATAAGCCGTAATCAGTGGCTTTGGGCCCATGCGTTCGCCTTTATAGTTCAACCAAATGGCAGACTTGCTGGGGACTAAACTCAGCCCATGGTCTCGTTTACGCGGTTGGTGATGCCTAATACCCGCGGCGTAGTTCCATTGTTTTTCAAGGTTGACTACCGCGCCATCGATCCGTTCGGTAGCTTCGTGCAGATCGCCGATGGCCAGCGGGTGTGCGCCATTTAGGATAACGGCTGGTGGTTCACCGAAAGCTTTTCGGTCCCAATGTTGCCGTACTTTTTCAATACTGCCATTGATACCACCGGTAGCGACTACTATTTGTTCGCCCTTTGCCTCAAAAGGGGCATTATTGGTTTCGTGGATGCCATTCACACCAACCACAGCCCCATTTTTGCTTATCAAGCCCAAGACCCGATGATCAAATAAGATCCGGACTTTATGAAAGTTACGGTGGGCTTTTAATAATTTAATCATGCGGTACGTCAACTCCCAACCCGTACCATTGACCATGTG
Organism: uncultured Saprospirales bacterium; assembly: GCA_964021975.1. Classification (GTDB taxonomy): domain Bacteria; phylum Bacteroidota; class Bacteroidia; order Chitinophagales; family Saprospiraceae; genus DATFKA01. The sequence goes on from CAXIDD010000449.1 coordinate 2,842, forward strand.
AAAACGCGGTACGGAGTTCCCTTGTACCTCCAGGCCTCTTTCTACCCAATTCAGAACCGGGAAAAAACTAAAGCCGTGCTTGCGCATCCAATCGTAGCCATGTGGAGTAGAGTAGTGAATGTACTGCTCGGCCCACTTCTTGCCCCAGTGTTCTTTTTCGTCAAATTCCGCAAAGGAAAACCAATCTTTCGTCGCTAAATCAATCGAATCTTTGATGCCCCTGCTTCGTTGCAATTTAGAGTCTACAAAAAACATTCCACCGAAAGCCCACTTGGCTAAACCACCAAAATTAGCCTCCTTATCGCGGTCAATAATCAAGACCTTTTTTCCCGCTTCAATTAATTCATAGGCTGTAATGATTCCGGCAATTCCGCCACCGACAATGACGACTTCTGATTGATGTTGTTGCATGTTCTTCTAGTTAATAAGCTCAATATAGGAAGAACTTAAAAAATAAGAAGTAAACCTTACTTTTGTACCATGAAATCAAGTGCATTTTGGGCTGTTCTCTGTGCGGCCTGTATTGCTGGCTCTGCCGGCCTGTTTATTAAGAGTATGAGTATTAGTCCGGTATCACAAGCTTGGCTAAGGATGGCGATTCCTACTATTGTAATGGCGATTTGGATGCGCTTAGAAGGTATTGCCTTCTTCCGTGGTAATTGGAAGAAAATGACCCTGATTTCCATCATGGGGACCGTCCGGATGGTTTTATTTTTTGTGGCTTATACTTATGCTACCATTGGCAATGCCGTTATCATCTTCTATACTTTCCCGATTTTCTCAGCCATTTTCGGCTTTGTTTTGTTGCGCGAACAAGTCAATCGAAGACAGCAGCTACTATTATTAATGGCCTTTACGGGGATTGTTTTAGCTTTTTCCAATAAGCCATTTTCCTTAGAAAGCAATGACTTTATCGGGATGATGGCGGCAATGGCATCTGCTTTAATTTATGCTTTAACCGTTGTGCTTTTTAAATCGGAAAGCAAGAATTATTCTTGGAAAGAGCTGGTCTTTTATCAAAATTTTTCTGGATTAATTTTATTGTTGCCTTTCTTTCAATTTGGTGCCGCTATGGCTTTGGATTATACACTCGGAATAACCTATGGCCTTTTAATCGGCGTAATTGTTTTTGGCTTATTCTTCTTTGGTTTGAAACGACTTCCTGCTTCTATTGCTGCTGCTTTAATGTACATGGAAGTCGTGAGTGCCATAGTTTTAAGTACCCTATTCATGGGCGAGCAGTTGAGTTGGCCAATGATTTTTGGTGGTATTCTAATTTTAGGAAGTAGCTTATTGTTGAAGCGTACTTCCTAGAAGCTATTCGACCAGACTGTTATTCAATACACTCAGCACTGCAGGAAAAGAAAGGTCATAATCACCTTTATGGATTAAGGAATTGTAAATGTTTAAGATCGTTCGTTCTACCATGCCTTCGTAGATGGGTTGACCTTGATATTTTACTAGGACGGCTTGGTCTAAATCCAACATGTCATCATTCAATTGCAGATCTAATCGACTGCTATAATTACTCAGAATATTGATTTCATTATTTTGCCTGTTGTATTCCGCTACAATCTCGCCCCCATTTTCCAGCTGAGCAAAAGGTACTCGCAGCCAATAAAAAAGATCAACAGGTGTACTGGTCTGTTTCCAAACTACCCGCTCTGGAATTGGGTTGCGTTGGTAGTTTTGCATCCAGGGCAAAGCAACGGCATCTTTTAAGTCCATCCAGTGTCCTTTGTCTTCGTGGATTTGTACATCATGAACATAATTGTTAGTATTATCCGTGGCTAAATCTGCCAATAAATCTTTCCATTCGGCAGCTTTTTTATTGCGATCATATGCGGCATCCTCCGCGCCCATATGAATGGTAAAAGGTGTATTACTCAGGCTGATAGGGGAAGCATCATTTGGGTGACCAGCCATCATGGCTGCTGCCGCCCAAAAATCGGCCATACGCGGTGCTAATTGATAGACACCATCTCCACCAGCGGAGTAGCCCAGTAAGTAAACCTTGTTTGGATTGACATCTTCGTATATTACCGCTAATTGAATGAGTAAGTTGAAGAATTCACTGATGTGGACTTGGTG
>CAXIDD010000450.1:0-4895 GCA_964021975.1 uncultured Saprospirales bacterium
ACTTTTGAAGAAGTGGAAGTATTCACACAGCTTGGATTTAGTCTAGTAGGACTTCCCAATGGGCAGGATTTTGAATGGGAACGTACCACGATTCGACTTAATAAAATCTATGGCTTAGTTGATAATACAAAAGGTAGTTTACTTGGGCGGATGCAATATCGCCACGTTTTTACGGAAGACTTTAAGGCAGGTTTACCTATTGCTAGATGTATCCTGGCAGATGGTACTTACGCCTTTCTAAATCGAGATGGACAATTAAGCGAAAAGAGGTATACTTATATCGGAGACTTTAATAATGGTGTTGCTAGAGTTGCCAGAGGGGGAGCACTGAAAGCTGGAATGCAAAATCCTTTTTCTATCGGAGGTTTGCATGACTATCTATTAGATTTAAAAACCCCTTTTACGCTGATTGATAATACTACTTATGATGAATTATTACTCAACAAAGGAGTAATTTATTGTGAAGAATCTACCTGGTCATATATAGACTCATTAGGCCATGAGCTTGGTCAGGAAAGTTTTGATTTTGCCATTGATATGGTCAATTCAGTGGGCATGGTTTACAAAAATAATAAATGGGGTTTAATTGGCAGTAAAGGGCAATTGATCATACCTTGTGCTTATGATGACCTTACCTTTTTGGAAAATACAGACCACCAGATTGTTAAATTATACGTTCGTAAAACCCGCTATGGACTAATTGATACTTTAGGACAACTGACCATTAATGCTATTTATGATCAAATCGGATCCGTTCGCGAAGGAAGGCTTGCGGTTATGCAAAACGGTAAATGGGGGTTTGCAAACCAAGAAGGGCAATTGGTCATTCCTTGCCAGTATGATGATGTACGAAATTTTTATGAAGGATTGGTAGCTGTTAGGATTGGTAAACGATGGGGATATATTGATCGTTTCGGTAAAACAGTTATTGCTGCGCAGTACAAAACCGCTGGAGATTTTAGCAATGGCTTGGCGGCGGTACAAGAAGGAAGCCTATTGGGGTACATCGATACGCTAGGTAATTATTTGATTAGTCCTCAATTTAAAGAAGCACGCACCTTTCATCAAGGTGTGGCTATAGTGAAAATGGACGGCCTTTACGGGATTATCAATACTAAAGGCGAATACATTCAAAAGCCTCGTTATCAAAGTATTGAAAATTTTGATCTCAACGGCTTAGCCATCATTCAAACGGTGAAAGGCAAGGATCGATATGGTGTAATAGATCAGCAAGGAAACCTGATTTCTGCTACCTATTATCGAGAGATTCAACCCTTTTCGGAAGGGTTAGCCGTTGTGAAATCTAATGAAAAATATGGCTATATAGACACCAATGGGAAATTAGTAATCCCGTTTCGGTTTATTAAAGCCAATCCTTTTTCACAAGGGCGAGCCGCCGTTTACAAAGATGGTAATTGTGGATTTATTGATATCAAGGGAGGGGCAGTAACGGATTATGCTTTTTCTCGTTGCCAGGATTTTTCAGATGATCGGGCAGTTGTCTATCGAGGAATGCGGAAAGCTGGTCTGGTAGATTTAGACGGAAACCTTGTAATAGAACCCAGTATTAATCAATTATTAGATTTCAGTGAAGGCCGTGGTTTAGTACGCGATCATGAGTACCGCTTTTATTACATCACTGAAGAAGCCAATATTTATCAAGGTGTTTATGAAAAAGCAACAGAATTCCAAAATGGCGTAGCCGTTATCCAAATGGATGAAAAATGGGGGGTCATCAATCGAAAAGGAATCACACTGGTACGGCCCAAATATTCCCGGATCACCAACTTTGAAAATGGTTACGCCAAAGTAGAAATAGCTGGTGTAAGTGGCTTGTCTGATATCAAAGGCGAGATGATTGTTAAACCAGGTTTCGAATACATCAGCTATGCAGGGTCCGGCCTCTTTAGAGTAGAACAAGGAGATCAAATTGGCTATTTTGACCAATCTGGGCATTGGGTTTGGGAGCTGCAGCGTTAATAATTTCTTTTAATTTTAAAGTTGAATTCAAAAATTCAAGAAACCATTTAACCACCAAACAGATATGGAAACATCACATAACGTATTTGGAGAACCATTAATCGCTTGTAGTACTGCACCAATGACCGGATTTTATAGAGATGGTTGTTGTAATACCGGACCCGATGACCGAGGAATGCACATGGTCTGTGCAGTGATGACGGAGGAGTTTTTAGCCTTTAGTTATACGGAGGGCAATGATTTATCGACACCAAGACCTCAGTGGAGCTTTCCTGGTCTTAAGGCTGGAGATAATTGGTGCCTGTGTGTCCTACGTTGGAAAGATGCCTATGAAGCGGGTAAAGCACCACTCGTGGTTTTAGAAGCAACCCATGAACGAGCCCTTGATCATGTGGACATGCAAACATTACTTCAATTTGCTTATCGCAAAAAAGTGGATCAATAATAAAAAAGGCTTGCTTCAATTCGAAGCAAGCCTTTTTTATTATTGATCTAATCCTTCTATCTACCAGCCGCACCATTACCATATTTCTCGATGGCAATCGGCGCTAATCGATTCAAGTTAGCAATGCGTTCTGCATTAGGTGGATGCGTTGACAACAGTTTAGGAGGTGCTTGTCCGTTGGACAAAGCGTTCATTCTTTCCCAGAATTTAGAACCTTCATAAGGATCATACCCAGCCATTGTCATAAAGTATAAACCCAATTCATCCGCTTCGGATTCGTGTAAACGACTGTAAGCTAGTATACCCAATTGTGATCCGACACCTAGCGCTGTGGCTACTAAGTTTTTGGTAGCAGCGGGCTTTTCAGCTAGTAATACCTCTACGGCAATCGCGCTACCATACTGCGCTAAAATACCTTGACTCATTCTTTCTCCACCGTGGCTAGCAATGGCGTGGGCAATCTCGTGAGACATCACCACTGCAATGGCATCATCGGTATTACACAAAGGCATAATACCAGTATAGAAAGCAATTTTACCGCCAGGCATAGCCCAAGCGTTGACTTGGTCATCTTGAATAAGGTTGATCTCCCAATTGTAATTGGCAACCATTTCACTCATTCCATTAGCAGCCAGGTACTTTTCAACCTGGGCAATAATATTGTTGCCAACTCTACGCAGTGATTGTAAATCCTGACTATTGTTAACCAAATTACTTTGGGTTAAGGTTTGCTTGTATTGGTCATTGGCCAGAGACATCATCTGTGCCGCAGGAATGATTGTCAACTGTTTACGCCCCGTTATGGGAACAGTTGAACAGGCCACCAATGTAAAAACAAGCAGTAAAAGAAGCACTCGCTTGATCATATTATTAGTTTTTGATTTAAAGTTAACGTTTTGAAAGCTTTAAGTTAGTTAAGCTTTATCACTTTTAATAAAACTTTAAAGTACCAAAATGTTTGTTTTGATTTAGACGATAGATTAGAAAAAGTCACTCTCCAGTTAAAGTTTGTAGTAGCACGATTGCATTTTTTTTCCGATCTTACCCATTCCTAAAGTCACTAAGCTATGAAAAAGTATTTTTCCCTGGTATTCCTACCATGTCTTATCTTGTCTGGTATTTTACTCAGCACCACCGCTTTGGAAGTACGGGGTACACCAAAATGGAAAGGGCAAAAATTCCGAGGAGTTTCCTGGGAAGCCAGTGACTCCATAGCTACTCAACACATTAAAACTTTAAAACCTCATTCCGTTAATTGGATTGCTCAAACACCATTTGGCTGGCAAGCAGATATTCACAAACCAGAATTGGTGTATCGCTCTAACCGAGGGTATTGGGGTGAGCGAGATGCTGGGCTAATTAATACCGCTCTCGTTGCTAGAGAAGCTGGTGTGGAAACAATGCTAAAACCGCATATATGGCTGCGCAGAAATGCCGGTGGCTGGCGTTCTGATATCGAGATGCAATCTGAGGAGGATTGGCAGACCTGGTTTGAAAACTACGAGGCTTTTATTTTGCATTACGCCAAATTAGCCGAGGAGCAATCTATTCCAGTGCTTTGTATTGGCACGGAACTCTATTTATGTGCTACCAAAAGAGAACAAGATTGGCGAGATTTAATTGTGAAAATTCGAGCTACCTACAGTGGACAATTAACTTTTGCTGCTAATTTTTATAAAGAATATGAAGAAATTCAATTTTGGGACGACTTAGATTTTATCGGAATCCAAGGTTATTTTCCATTAACCAAAAAGAATAATCCTAGTTTGAAAGAATTAAAAGAAGGATGGGCACCTCATTATAAAAAAATCAAAAAGCTATCTAAACGCTGGAATAAGCCAGTTATTTTTACAGAGTTTGGTTATCGGAGTATGAAAGATGCTGCCATTGAGCCATGGGTTTGGCCCAACGATATTGAATTCACAGACACTGATATTTCTCCAGAAACCCAAGCGCTTTGCTACGAAGCCTTCTTCCAAACTTTCTGGAAAGAAGATTGGCTGGCCGGTGTCTTCCTATGGAAATGGAGCCGAAGAAACTATAAACCCGATGCCTACTACCAACGCCTCAATCGCCCTGGAAGAAACGGAAGAAAAAGAAAAGATCTTTCTCCAATCGATTTTTCCCCAAAAACAGAAGGCTTGGAGGTGATCGGAGAATGGTTTGGAAATCCATAATGAAATATTCCTCCGTACCGACGCAATGCTTTGCGTCGCTGCTGATCAATGCTTTGCGTCGCTGCTAATCAATGCTTTGCGTCGCTATTGAATCGTATACAAAGCCACATATTTCTGCTTTCCACGCAATTGCAGCTCCCCAATTTTGGCGGGTTGTAAGGTGTTGGGCGGTAAGGAGAGCTTGTCAATTAAATATTTGGATAATAAAATATTGACTCCGAAATCATTGCATTTTCCCTGGATACGAGAGGCTGTATTTAATACATCTCCGGAGAAAATAATATCTCGTTTGA
>CAXIDD010000451.1:0-4894 GCA_964021975.1 uncultured Saprospirales bacterium
TTATTAGACCACGAATTCATTGCTGAAGAAGGAAGTCGCAGACGTTACGCACCCAAGGGCGCTGCTCCAGGACAATTGATTGATATTGTCTACGATGGACAACGCGACTTTGGAATTGGAGGCAGTGGTACCGTACATCACATTGCCTTTGATACGGCTACGGATGAGACTCAACTACAAGTACGGGAAAAAATTGCTCAAGGTGGTCTAATGCCTACCCAAGTATTGGATCGACAGTATTTTCATTCGATTTATTTCCGTGAGCCAGGTGGGGTTTTATTTGAAGTAGCCACCAGTCCTCCAGGGTTCACTTTTGATGAAAAAGTAGCGGATTTGGGGACTAATTTGAAGCTGCCACCGTGGGTTGAGCACAGAAGAACCTACATAGAGCAATTACTTGAGCCCATAGAATTGAATCCAGAACAATTTGCCAGCTAAAAGTTTGGTGGACTGTCCAAATAATGCTTAGTTTAGTCGAGCGTCTTTTAATGCCTAGAAAACATTAAAAGACGCTTTTTTCAATGAAGTTGTTCAATCACAATTTCAATACTAAAACCAGGTTTGTCAATATGGAAATCCTTCAGTTTTTTGGTCGCTTTCACCCGGTTGTATTACACCTTCCTATTGGTTTTTTGGTGCTCGGCTATTTAATGCAAATCTTTAGCAGGAAGCCTGCCTATCAAGCACTCGAAAAAGCAGTAGGGTTTAGTTTAGTTTGGGGTTTTGCCAGTGCCGCTCTCACAACCCTTCTGGGGTATTGGCTATCTACCGAAGGCGGTTACGAAGAAAAAATGCTCAACCAACATAAGTGGATGGGCATTGCTACAGTCGCTTTATCTGGTTTGGTATATGCCGCTTACCGCTTACCTGCTTTGAAAAAAGCGTATTTCCCACTTTACACCATTACAGTTGTGGCTTTATTAATTACGGGGCACTTGGGTGGAAATATTACACATGGTAGTGATTACTTATTAGAAAAAGCGCCTAACAGTGTCCGTGCGGCAGCAGGCCTTCCACCAGTTGAACCCGAAATTCCACAAGCTCCAATCGATTTGGATGAAGCAGTTGCGTTTACTGAATTTGTGCGCCCAATCATAGAAAAGAAATGTGTTTCCTGTCATAATCCAGGTAAAGTTAAAGGAGAACTACTACTCAATACTGTAGATGGGATCAAAAAAGGTGGTAAAACAGGCCCCTTTGTAGTAGCTGGGAAACTTGATGAAAGCCTCATGTCTATTAGAATGCATTTGCCGACTACAGAGAAAAAGCACATGCCTCCCCGAGGTAAGCTCCAATTAGATACGGAAGAAAAAGCATTAGTAGATTGGTGGATCGAGCAGGGCGCTGATTTTGGTAAACAAATTCTGGATATGGAAGTTCCTGAAAACATCCAAAATATCCTGGATAAAAGAGTGGCCAAAGTTAGTCCAGTTTATGCGATGACACCAGATCCAGTCAGCAACAGTAAGTTGCAAAAAATGAAAGCTGAAGGGATTCGCATTCAGCCAATAGCAGAAGAAAGCCCCTTGCTACAAGCAGTGCTAACGGATAAAACAGACCAGCTTAATCAAGCTTTAAAACAACTAGCCAAAGGCAAGGACAATTTAATTAAATTAGATCTGAGCCGATCCGCTGTCACGGACGATATGCTTAAAAAAATTGCTCGTTTTGAAAACTTGATTCACCTTAGGCTAGACGGTACTCAAGTAACAGATGCAGGACTAAAAAATTTACAAAAACTCGAATACCTCGAATACCTAAACCTATACGGCACGGCCGTCACGGATGAAGGGATTGCGGCTTTGAGCGAAATGCCTCAGTTGCAGCAATTGTATATCTGGCAAACGGAGGTATCGAAGGATGGAGCAAAAGCCCTAAAGGCATCTCTGCCACAATTACAAGTTGACTTTGGAGAACAAGCAGATACCATGTTCAATGATGTCCGTTTGAAACCACCCGTTATTGTAGCCGAACAGGATTTGTTTACAGACTCTATGGAAGTCGCTTTGAATCTAAATCTAGCCAATGTGGATATCTATTTCACCTTGGATGGTACCGAACCAACTGAGCAGTCGCCTAAATATGAGAACTCTTTTGTTATAAAGGAATCTACGCCAGTAAAAGCTATTGCTTTGAAAGAAGGTTGGCAGCCTAGCGCTATTGCGGATCAGCAGTTTGTTCGAGTTACACATACCCCCGTATCCACCAAAGTTGATCGAAAGCCCAATGAGCGATATGCCGCTAATGGAGCTGCCTCTCTTACAGATTTGGTCAAAGGCACCGCACGTTTTACTGACGGTAGTTGGTTAGGTTGGGAAGGCGAAGATGTAGTCGCAACACTGGATTTAGGAGCCGAAAAGGAAATTAATGGTGTATCTGTAAGTGCCTTAGAAAGCACAGGTGCTTGGATCTTCTTTCCTAAGGGTATCAAAGTTTCTACGTCTTTGGATGGAAAGAATTTCAAAGAAGTCATTGCCAGTAATTATCTCGTTACAGAAACGGCTAACGAAGGAGATTTGAAAAATTTCTACGAGGGATTTTCGGAGCCCATTACGACTCGATTTGTAAAAGTAGAAGTGTTGAATACCGGCAAAAATCCAGTCTGGCATCCTGGTGCCGGTCAATCTTGTTGGGTCTTTTTGGATGAAATCATTATAGAATAGATTATTTATTATATCAACGCCGAATGGACGATATATTTACAGAACCAAATGAAATTAGATCACCTTCTTCTTGGCCTACTATTTGTTCTAAGCCCTTTTTTCGCAAAAGCCCAATCATGGATTTGTTTCTTTGAGCAAGACTATTATACAACAGAGGCTAAAGCGGATCTGATTATTATTCCGCCTGCTCAATTAGGTGCTTGGCCAGCAAAAGTACGCTTAGAAGCACCAGGATTTCCTATCATTGATCAATTGATTCAATTAGAGGCAGAGACACATATTCCAGTAGGTTTGGGGCCGGTATTAGATTCCACTTTGGTACAAATTACTATCCAATTGGGTACACAACTCATTCAGCAAACGGCCTTGATTCGTAAGCTTCCACCCAAAGCGAATGCCGTCAAAATTAATCGACTCCACAATAGTTTAGTGGTGGATGAAATGCCCTATTTCCCTCTAGGGTTTTATTGCTATCCACCTGTACAAGAAACTTTGGCTGAAGAAGAAGTAGTCAGAGGCTTTAATATGATGTCACCTTATCAGAAAATAGCAAGTAGTACTTTACCAGAGCGACTTCAATACTTGGATCGTTGTGCGGCTCTGGGTATGAAGGTGCATTACAATCTGCTCAGTATTGCTGGCGGTGGAGGGATCGGCCAAGGAAGGTCTAATTATGAAAACACTCAACGACTGGCACTGCTCCGTCAAGAAATATTAGCCATCAAAGACCATCCGGCTCTCTTGGGATGGTACATTTGCGATGAGCCGACTGGCCAGAACATTCAACCTCAAGATTTAGCTGCTAGCTATAATTTAATTAAAGAACTAGATCCATACCATCCGATTTCAATTGTTTTTATGAACCCCAAAGCAGCGGTTAGATACCGAGCAGTAATGGATATTGTGATGGCTGATCCCTATCCTATCCCAAACCGGGCACCAACTGAAGCTGGAGAAGTGATTGAAGCTTTAGCTAAAACCTTTAAATATGATATTCCTGTTTGGCTGGTGCCCCAGGCATTTGGAGGGAGCGAGCACTGGGGTAGAGAACCTTCTCCATCCGAAATTCGCTTGATGACTTGGTTGGGTGTCTTACATGGAGCTAGTGGTATTCAATATTTTATTCGACATGGACTAAGTTCTTTCCCAAAGTCTAGTTTGACCTGGGATGCTGCGAGTGCTGCTATCAAAGAAATCAAAAATCTAGGGCCTGTTTTACTACAAGCCGATGCTTCAGACTTACTAAAAGCGCCTGATCAAGATATCCAGGCCAAATGGTTCCGTAAAAATGGGCAGTTGTTTATGGTGGTATTAAACACTAATAAGAAACCCAAAAATTTTATGCTCCGTTTGGATGGTTTAGACTTTCCAGACCAAGGAAAAGTCCTTTTTGAGGATCGAAATATTCAGCTTAGCAATAATCGTCTACAGGATATTATCGAGGGATACGGCCGTAGAATTTATCAATTTGAATTGGAAGAAAAGCCACCAAGTACACTTACTTATGCCCAAAATAGTCTACTAGATCCAAGTTTTGAAAATAGTTTGGTGCCAGGTACACCAGCGGCTTGTTACTTCAAGTTACGGGGAGATCGAGGAGCGCACGCTCAATTAGATACCCGTACTTCGGTAGATGGTCGACACTCCTTGCGCTTGGTTACTCCTAGTTTTGATAATGGGATAGATGTTTCGCTATTTCCCGTTCAACTTAAAACGAATAAATCTTATGCCTTGACTTTCTGGGCCAAAGGTACCAATAACAACCAGGCCATCTCTTTCAAAATTGGCAACGGTGCCGAAAAGGAATTCAGACTAAGTCCTGGCTGGAGAAATTACCAATGGGTTTTTAAAGCGCAGGGTAATGAGGCCACCAGGAACAATAAAACAGGTATTTTATTTTCCTTAATCACACCCGGCCAAGCCTGGGTAGACTTGGTCCAACTAGTACCCGAACCAAGAATCGAATTTGTCAATCAGCCCTTTGCCGACGGTACCGAAGTGACTATAACTTCTGCCCAACAACAAGATCCCTCCATCTCTATTAATTATACTTTGGATGGAAGCACGCCCAATATCACCTCGCCTCCTTATAATGGTCCCATTCAGATTACACAACCTTCCACCATCAAAGCCAGTGTGACCAAAGGCAATCAAAGTTTTGAGGCTACGGCAGAGGTGTTGGTCAACATGCTACCCATCCACAACTCTGTCAGCGTTGTGTCGACAACGTC
>CAXIDD010000452.1:0-4887 GCA_964021975.1 uncultured Saprospirales bacterium
AACGGTGGTTTCCGTTTCATCTTCAGCCTTGTTGCGTAATCGATTGAACAAGCGAATGACTACAAATATGGATAAAGCAACAATCAAAAAGTCAATACAATTCTGTAAAAAGATGCCATAATCCATTACGACTGGCTCCTTCAGCCATTCTCCATTGGCCTCTTTTTCTCCCGGGCGAATGATCCATTTGTATTGTGCCAGCCCTTTTTCCCCGAAGACCAATCCAAAAGGAGGCATGATAATATGGTTGACTAAGGAGGAAACAATCTTATTAAAAGCGGTACCAATGATGATACCAATGGCTAGGTCAATTAGATTGCCTTTTACGGCAAATTCTTTAAAATCTTGGATGAATTTTTTCATAAAATCAGGATGGATGGTTTAATAGCGAGTAATTCGAAGGATAGTTTAATGGCTTATTACTCTCGAGTCCAATTTACCGTGAAATCAGTATCTTTAGTAAACTTAAAGCTAACTCCTAAATGAAACCGACGGATTACTAAATCTTCATAAGGTTGAGTAGTAAGGCCATTCACCGTTTCTTGGAATCCATTGTTCAAAAAGTCTCGGAAATAAAACTGACCAAACATATAAAATCCATTATCCGTACCCACACCTATTCGTACATAATGATTGAGGCGGTTGGGCCGGTTAGAAAACCATTCTCTAGTGAGGATTTCTTTATCTCCGCGTTCTCCGTTTGGGAAAACCTTTTCTTTATAATGTAGGGCAAAGTCAAACCCATAATCTCCACTTAAGACCAGTTTTGATTCGCCTAGTTTAGTAAAGAATCCAATTTCAGGGCCAACTGAAATAACGCGGTATTTAAATCGATCACCGTTTTCTTCGAAAATAACACCATCATTTTTAAGCAAGACACCGCCATTAATCATAAAACCTTCTGATGCCTGGGCAATTTCATAGCTCAAAGGAATCATCCATGAAAAACGGGGAATATTGCTAAGGCTGGCACCATCTCTGGTAACATCAGCAAACTGGAACGCCAGCTGTGCTTGTAAATTAAAAACGCTAAACAATAAAAAGAAGCCGAATAGTAAAGTTTGTTTTTTCATACTGAAGAATTGAATTAGACAAAAATAAAGCCAAACAATCAAAATATAGATTGCTTGGCTTTAAAATGGAAATTCAAGAAAACTTGTTCAACTTATCAATTAATATTTAGTCCTAAAATAAGTCATGATTGGGCCAGCTACTGATCAAATTCATCACTTCTCCACCTAGTTTTCCGAAATCGCTGCCAAAATCGTCGTGGCCACTGCGGCTATTGATGATAATTGCGAAAGCTAAACCATTGTCTCTGAATTCTAAAATGGAGTAGCTACCATTTAAAGCACCAGTATGATTGACACCGTCTCCACTTTTTAATCCCCAACCTTTACCATAGCTTCTTTGATAAACTGGGTTGTTGGTATAGCTGGTTCTGCTTTTCATGCTTTGTATAGCAGATGCAGGAAGGATATCTTTCTTCCCAGACCGACCATCAACTCTGGACATAAATCTTAGTAAGTCTATGGTAGATCCGGCCCAGCCACCATGGCTATCCATTCTCTGGATGTTAGACCCATATGGATTGCTTCCATAATAAACCATTTCATTGGCCCGCTTTTGTGATTTGGCATTTTTGGAAATATACATGCCACCGGCTCCTGCAGGTTTCAAAATATTGTTGCGGACCCAAGTTTCATAAGATTGATTGGTTTTTTTCTCAATAATTCGACCTAGAACACTGTAACCGAAGTTGGAATAGGCATAGTAAGTTCCAGGTGCATAATCTGGATTTCGAGTGTCTAATATCCAGGTGAATAGTTTTGCATGAGAGAAGTTACTATTCTGGAACATTGGGTCTCCCGTTGGATTAGCTTCCTTCGCCTTAGGGTCCGTATTAGATTGCTCTAAAGTAGTATTGTTATCCCAGACATTTGCTCCGGCAGTATGCTCCAGAAGGTTGACGACTTTGATGTTTTTCTCATGGGAGCTTAAATTTTTGGTATTGTAGCTATTTCCAAAAATAGAGGCTACTCCAAAAACTCTAGTGTTCAGATTAAAGCTATTATCGCTGAGGTCTAATTTGTGGATAGCCGCACTCGTAATAGGCTTACTAATACTAGCGATACGGCCTTTTAGATTGGGACCCATTAAGACATTCTTTTCTTGGTCTGCTTTGCCGTAACCACGTGCAAAAATTAATTTTTCATCTTTGCTTACCGCGATTTGAAGCCCAGGCACATCATACTTATTCATAAATCCTTTGATCTTATTTTGAATCTTGGATAGATCACTAGCTTTGATTGCACCTGCATCCCAAATAGCTGCATAACGAGCTTGACCATTGATGTTGTAGCCGCTAACCAAACGAGGACGGTAGCCTGTATAACGGAAATTGTCAAACTCTTGCTGGTAGTTCATAGCAGTCAAACGGTGTCTAGCGGAAGACGCTGGTCCTGATTTTTTATGCCAAATAGCTGCATAATAATCCTTCCCTTTTACCGTGTAAGCACTTAAATCACTCAAGCGATATCCTTGCTTACTGTAAGCCGTATATTTCTGTTGATAACTAGCGCTGGTCATGCCATGGTGAGCTTTCATAGCTGGCCCTGATGTTTTGTGCCAAATGGCCGCATAACGGGTTGAACCATTGATCGCATAACCACTAATTTTCACTACGCGATAGCCTTGCTTAGCATAGGTAGTAAACTTTTGCTGGTAACTAGCACTAGTCATGCCATGATGTGCTTTCATAGCCGGCCCAGACTTTTTCTCCCAAATGGCAGCGTAATAGTCTTTGCCTTTTACATCAAAAGCAGTGATGTGTGTAAGCCGATAGCCTTGCTTGCTGTAAGCACTGAATTTTTGTTGGTAAGATGAGGCAGTCATGCCATGATGTGCTTTCATAGCCGGCCCAGACTTTTTGTGCCAAATGGCTGCATATCGTGCTTGCCCGCTAACTTCGTAACCACTAATATGGCTGAGCCGATATCCTTGCTTTGCAAATTTAGTATACTCTGCTTGGTATTTGCTACTTGACATATTGTGTCGAGCGATCCAGGCGGTATTACTGGCCACCGTAGTAACAGCCCTTACAGGACTGATAGTAGTAGCTCTGGTCGGATTGGTTCTAGTTGGGTTAGTTCGCCTTTGGGCAAAAGTAAATTGACTAATAAATAGTAAACTTAAAAGAAGAATGATTTTTGAATTTTTAATGTTCATGATGTTATGGATTTTATCCGTGTTTATAAATAACTTTTAGTTGATTTTCATGAAGGTGTGTTTGTGCTTGGAAAAGTATGACCTCCAAGAATTATTTTTTTTGAAAAAAGTGGAGATGGGGGAGACTACTCTAAAGTTATTGTAGCTTTGAGAAAGAATTTAATTCAAGCTTAATGCTCTTCAATTCGATTGATTTTGCCATTTTTCTTCCGGTAGTTTTTACCATTTACTGGTTATTGAATACCTATCACCTAAGACTGCAAAACGGGCTGATTCTATTGGCGAGCTATTGCTTTTATGCCTGGTGGGACTGGCGCTTTTTGAGTTTGATCCTGATTAGTACCCTAGTAGACTATTGGGTTGGACTTAAACTAGATTCAGAAGTGCAAGCCTCAAAGCGAAGGCTACTTCTATGGTTGAGTATAGTTACCAACCTGGGCTTTTTAGGCTTTTTTAAATATTTTAATTTTTTTCAGGAGCAATTTATTGCCGCCTTTTCATTTTTTGGACAAGAAATTCAAGGCAATTCGCTCCATATCATCTTACCAGTTGGGATTAGTTTTTATACTTTTCAAACATTGAGTTATACAATTGATATTTATAGAAATCAATTGAAACCCAGCAAAGATATTTTAGCTTTTGCTGCTTTTGTAGCCTTCTTTCCACAACTAGTTGCTGGACCAATAGAACGAGCTAAAAACTTGTTGCCTCAATTTGAACGCAGGCGTTTTTTCGTTTACAGTAAAGCCGTCGATGGCTTGCGGCAAATATTGTGGGGTTTGTTCAAAAAAATCGTCATCGCAGACAATTGTGCAGAATATGCCAACTTAATCTTTAATAATTCTGCCGATCATTCTGGGGCAACTTTATTTTTAGGAGCGGTGTTCTTTGCTTTTCAGATCTATGGCGATTTTTCTGGGTACTCTGATATCGCTATTGGTACGGCGCGTTTGTTTGGTTTCGATCTTATGAAGAATTTTGCCTTCCCCTATTTTTCTAGAGATATAGCAGAGTTCTGGCGGCGTTGGCACATCTCTCTTTCTACTTGGTTTCGGGATTATTTGTACATTCCCTTGGGAGGAAGTAGAGTAGGCAAATTAAGACAGGTCCGTAATGTGTTTATCATATTTGTAGTGAGTGGTTTTTGGCATGGAGCGAACTGGACTTTTGTCATTTGGGGCAGTTTGCATGCGCTTTACTTTTTGCCTTTAATGCTCACCAGTAATAATCGTAAAAACTTAGATACGGTAGCCAGCAATCGTTTTTTACCAAGCGCTAAAGAACTGCTGCAAATGGCTATTACTTTTGGATTGACCACACTAGCCTGGATCTTTTTTCGAGCAGATAATCTAATTCATGCGCTGACTTACCTAAATGGACTATTCCAAGATATAGCTTCGTATTTTCAAATTGAATCTTACTGGGAATTCAAGAAAATTTTGGTGATTATAGGCTTATTTGTCGTAGTAGAATGGTTGGGTAGGGAAGGGGAGTATGCCATCGAAAGTATGAATTTTTCTAGACCTCTTAGATGGTTAGTATATCTTATGATCGGTATATTAATTTTCACCATTGGGAGTTTTAATAAAACAGAGTTTATATATTTTGCCTTTTGAACAAATGAAAGTGCTTGATGATGTTATGTTTGCCTCCAAGCAT
>CAXIDD010000453.1:0-4882 GCA_964021975.1 uncultured Saprospirales bacterium
TAGACAATAAGCCTTGCTTTTTAAGGATGGATAGATCGTTAAAGCTGCGCAATTGATCGCCTGCCTTATTCCAAAGTATAGCGTTACCATCATTACTACCTGTAAAAACATAGTCTCCATCAGAAGATAAGGCTAATGCCGTAATTGGAGCAGCATGTCCAGTGGGAATGATTAGTTCCGGAGCCTGTGCAACAATACTATTACCGAATAGCCAACAAACAAGAATAGATACAATCAGCCTTTGCATGGTTAGTGGATTTTGGTGTATTCTTGAAGGTGGGGTTGTTTACAATTTATTCAATTTTTCTCATATTTCCTCCAAAATTGAGCTTCCTTTTGATTGGTCCCCTGAAGTCCACTGCCAATTTTCATGTAGGCGTATTTTACCATTCTCCAAGATTTCAGGTTTCGAAAAACAGATTCCGGTCATCAATTTTCCTTGCTGGTTAATTTGGTGATAGCGCATTTCTATATTTCCCTCACTATCCACCAATCCAATCAGGTGTCCTTTGATGATTTGGCCACCGTGGTATTCAGAAGTTAATATATTTTCAGTTTGCCGATACTCAAAAATGGTAGCTTCCGAAGTTTCCCCATTTTCGGTATTTTGGATGGCTTTAAATTTTTTTCTATTGTAATTCATAAGCTATTTTATTGCCCGGGGATGTTTAATTCAAATAGCTTCTAAAGCTTTTCTAAATCAACTACTGTTCTGTCATTTTCTATATTGCCGGTGTTTAAGGTTGATGCCGGTTCGAACAACATCACGTGGACTTCTTCGGGAGCATAAGGTTTATGCTTTACTCCTTTTGGAATAACGACAAACTCTCCGGCTTGGAGGGACAATGTTTTATCCTCCAATTCAATAAATAACTCGCCAGCTATGACAAAGAAGAGTTCGTCCTCCTGTTCATGATGATGCATGACAAATTCTCCTTTAAACTTGGCTACCTTCACTAATTGCTTATTGAGTTCCCCTACTATTTTAGGGGACCAATAGTCATTGAAGGTGCTGAATTTTTCTTTAAGGTTGATTGTTTCGATTTTCATAACTTGACTTTAGTTATTGGCTGGTGCTGAATTTTAAAGTTACAGGAATTGGCGATAAAGCACATTTGGTTAGCTGCTTCGTGCAGCTCGTTGGCTTTCCCGATCATATCTACTTCCTTAATTTTCACTTGAGGATAAAGCGTAACGGAGGTGAACCGCCCGCTTCCACTTTCGGTCTCCTCCATGATCCCAGTGGCCTGATCTAAATACTCCGTAACGGTAATTTTGTGCGCCGAGCATAAATGTAAATACCAGAGCATATGACAGCTTGCTATAGAGGACAGGAATAATTCTTCGGGATTGTATCTACTTGGATCTCCTAAAAAAGAAGGATCTGAAGATCCTAATATTTCCTGTTGTTTCCCTGCTACATTGACCTTGTGGTTTCTATTGTAGGAGCGATAATTCTTGGTACCATCGCCTTCGTTTCCAGTCCACTCTAGTGCTATTTTGTAATGGTGTTGTTTCATGGGTGTTTTGTTGGTTGTTGTTTACTTATATAACTACGGCGCCACCTTATCCTCCCCATCCAAAAATTTCTTCAAGCTGCGTATCAAGATTTTTGAAATCCTTTCGGGCTTGTCGGTTTTGATGACAGGTAGATCGTGTATCGCCTTTTCGTCTTGAAAGATTTTGAGCTTTAGCGTGATGTTTCCTTTGTCCACTTCGTAGAGTCCGCGAAGGGCATAAGCGCCGGGATAGTTGTTGACATCCACGAAAATGAGGTCTGCATTTTTCCCTTTATTGGACTCCTTTCGGAAGGCTTGTTCGATCTTTCCTACTAAATTTAGATCATCGCCAAAAGACTCTTGATTTTGAAAGATACTACGGATGACCACTGGTTTTTTATTCCCCAATTGGATGTTCTTCTTAGCTTTATTATCTAGGATACCGATATCAAAACTGGCACCTTGGCTGGGGAAACCTAACATGGGCGTTTGGATACCCTGGATACTGGCGGCTAGTTCTGGCACTTGATCCCGAGCATATTGAAACAACTTCATGACATCCACTATTTCTTTGCCTTCGGTATCTTTTCGAGTGGCCAAACCCAACATTCCTTGTAATAGAGCATAAGTTAATAAGCCCTGTCCGTATTCGCTGGCTTCATAACTGACCTTGTTGGAGGCACTGCCAGAGAGGACAAACATTCCGGTGCGGTCTTTCATCCGATCTAAGGCACGAATTTGACTGGAATTGAGCGATTTGCTGCTCCCCGTTAAGTTTTCTACTACCTGACCTGAGTTACAGGCATCAATCACCAAGACTTGTTTGAGCGCTGGAATATCATTGATCCACTTGGTCAACTCTTCACTAGAAATGGTGTAGGCATTCCTAGTCATGGGGTCTTCTAAGTCCTCCTCACTAGCTACGCCTTGGGTCAGGTAATAAAATTGAGTTTGATCACTTCCTCCTTGGGTCACACCGTGACCAGAAAGATAGACCGCCACAATATCTTCGGCTTTGGCCGCTGCTTTAATGGCTGCAAAAGTCTGTTTGATGTTGGCTTTATTGGCAAATTGCCACTGGATTTCTTTTTTAGCTAAGGCTACACTATCTGCCGTCGAAGTAGACAAACAATACACTTCCAAACTGTCTCCACTAGAAAACAAACTATTGCCCACTGATGCCATGGCATTGGCCATCATAGTGGCATCTTGGTCGGCATATTTTAGATCTAGACTCGTACCTGTATAATTGGAGGTTCCTATCGAAACTACATATAATTTGGGGTCTAAGCTGGCCTCCCAATCTTTGGACACCTCACTCTGATTGTTTCCTCTAACTTTCCGATACGTTGGCTGATAATCCAGGTTAAACGAGCTACTTTTTAGCCAGCCGGCTTCATTATAGGCTCGAAGACTAATGACATTCGTACTATCCGGGTGACGTAATAAGTAGTTTTTAAATTGATTTAAGTTACTGGTAATGACTGTCCCTCTTTTGTTATCTCCTCTTACAGAAATGGGGTTGGCTTCTTCAACGACTTCCTTTCCATTGATAAAAATACTGACTTTCCCTATTCCTCCATTTCGTTCCTTAAGGTTGATATATAGGACATCTTCCTTAATAGACGCCTCAATCTTTGGGTAAAGCGCAATGCTATTAAAATCTTGAATGGGCCGGATGCGCTCATCGGAATAACCCAAGACTTTGGCTAGTAACCCGGGCTCGTAATACCGTGCTTTGAGTTGTTCTAGTTCGATCACCTCATAGGTATCTTCGTAATAAACGATATAATGCATCAAATTCATGGCTCCGGGAGACGCATCGAAAAGGCCCTCAGGTGTCACAGCGATCCAATCTTGCTCCTCTATGTTGATGTATCGGATGATTTCTTTTCCCGTTTTTCGGTTCCAAAACCGAAGGGTGTGATCCTCTCCGGCCGTAATGATGGTTTGGGCATCTGAAGTCAGGGCTACTGAATTGAGGCTACTTTGGTGTTTAATGATTTGGATCTGTTTGCCGGATAAATCGTAAAATACTAAAGCACCAATAGAATTCACAAAAAACGATAAGCTGTCTGGAGTAAATGCAACTGACCTAAGATCCGTAGGGAAATTGAGGGTAGCCTCCAAATTACCACTAGCGGTCCAAAGTTTCACTGTTTGATCATCGGTACTGGTCAGGATTAGGCTCCCATCTGGAGAAAAATCTACTGATCGAACTGCTTTATCGTGGGCAAGGGATTTTTCTACTTTCCCTTTTAAATTCCAGACTTTGGCCAAGCCATTACGTGCACCGATGACCACCTGCTGCCCATCCGGTGAAAAGCTTGTCGAAGTATTGCCAAAATCGTCTTGAAAGTCTTGTAGTAATTCTCCTTCTAAATCCCACAATTTGGCATGGTCATCTAGACTGATACTAAGCAGGGTTTGACCATCCGGTGAATAATTTACAGCACTGACAAAACTATTATGTGGAAAGCGGTTTAGTTCCTCTCCAGCTAAATTCCAACGATTGGCCATTCCATAGATTCCTGTCAGGATAGATTTCCCATCTGGGGCAATAGCAACCGATCGTATTTTTTGTTTTGCTTGCAGATAATTTAATGGTTTACCCGATAAATCCATTCGTTTAAGGGTACTACCATAAACCATTACCACCGTTTGGTCATCGGATGCTAAGGCCATTTTATCCACCTTTTGAGAATGCCCCTTAAAAATAGCTTTTGGCTTACCTTGCAAATCCTGTAACTGGGTATTATTGTTTATGTCTATGGCTAAGATGCTTTGCCCATCTGGAGAAAAGCTAGTGGCACGCACTTTATCCAGCTTTGGAAAAGGATCTAATTCATTCCCAACTAAGCTCCAACGTTGAGTGGTATTGTCCCAACTTTCCGTTAGTATCGTTTGACCATCTGGGGAAAATTTTGCAGATCGCAGTTCATCATAATAATTGAATACCTGAAGAACGTTCCCAGCCCGATCCCACAATCTGGCCGTACTATCTCTACCGCTTGTTAAGATGTATTCACCATCTGGCGAAAACGCAACTGATTCTACCCAACCTCGATGTTGGAAAGACTGAAGTTCATTACCTGAGAGATCCCAGAGTTTGGCCGTGTTGTCCCAACTACCCGTGAGTACTGTTTGGCCATCAGGTGCAAAGACCGCATCGCTGACCTTATCCTGATGTTGAAATAACTGGAGCAATTGGTTGTCTAGGTTTCTAATTTGGATGGTATTCTCTTGATTACAAGTAAGTACGGTCTTGCCATCTGGTGAAAAGCTAGCAGCAACCTCTTCCCCATTGTGTTCAAAGGACTGGAGAACATTCCCTGCCAAGTCCCAAAGTTGGGCAGTAGCATAACTACTGGCTAATATTTTAC
>CAXIDD010000454.1:0-4871 GCA_964021975.1 uncultured Saprospirales bacterium
ATCAATCGAAACCACTATAAATCCATTGCTCGCTAATTTTTTATAGAGTGCTACTGTCAAAGACGATCCATCCCAAAATCCTGGAAAAACACGAGGACCTTATTTTCTATTCCTCCTTTTTCAAGGATTCTTTGTCGGATATCGGTAGCTTGTTTCTGATAAATCAGATCGTTGGATTGCTTTTGAATTAAGTTAGAAAAATGGGTCTTATCTATAAAAGGTAGTGCCTTTTTATCTTTTCCTTCTACAAATTCAGATGGATACCAAAATTGGATGGTAGTTTCCCGCATACCTTCCTTAATAGAATAGGTGGTATGACTAACTTCGTGTAATCCGCTGGGAACTAACAAAGGAATACTATCTAAAGAATTAGCTTTAAGACTAGTGGTCAAGGCCACCCCAATAAAAATGAATAAAAATAGCCTCATAAAACGCATTTGAAATCAGGGAATGGAGACTTAATTAAGTATAAGTACCTATTCATTATTTTGACCAGGCACTTATATTTTATTAAAGTAAATGAAAAACACCTAAGCTGTCCTACAAATGCGCTTCTTTAACAGTTATTTTAGAAATAAACACAAAAAACCCCTTGTCCGGATAGACAAGAGGTCTAATTATACCTAGAAATCGTAATCACTTATTAGAGTTCACCAAACTCTATCACTAAATCATTTTATATTTCAAAGATGCAGGGATTGTATCATTATCAAGGAGATTATTGTTGCCAAGTGGTTGAATATTGTGCCAAAGATTGGACATTTGGTTATCCTATAGGCAGCTGAATGGTAAATTCACTGAAAGTCTGACCATCGCTATCCACCTTTAAGGTCCCCTTATGGCCAGTCACAATGACATCGTAACTAATGGATAAGCCTAAACCTGTATTGCCTTGGCCGGTAGGTTTGGTGGTAAAGAAGGGGTTAAAAATTTGTTTTTGCTGTTCTTTTGGAATCCCTCCCGCATTATCACGAATACTTATGCAGACTGAATTCCCCTTTTTGGCTGTCCGAATAGTCAATTGTGGTGTAAAGCCAGGCTCACCTTTTTCTTTTTGCTGTTTAAGCGCCTCAAAAGCATTGTTTAATATGTTCAGCAACACCCGACCAACATCCTGTGGAATAGCTTGGACGGATGGTAAATCAGCATCGAGTTGCTCGGATATTTCTGCAGTGAATTGGGCATGATTGGCCTTAAAACCATTATAAGCCAGCATCAGATTATTTTGCACCAATTGATTGATCTTTACGGGTTCTTTTTGTCCTGTTTCCCCGCGGGCGTGATCCATCATACTGTTGATGATTTGATTTGCTCTTTGACCATTCGCCAGAATATCTACAGCATTTTGTTTGGTCTCTTGTAGCAGTTCCTCTATCTCTTGATAAACAGGCTCAGACAATCTAGATCGACTTTCCGTTAAGGATTCTTCCAAATCTTCTAGTAAAAAAGTAGAACCTTCTGCAAAGTTATTGACAAAATTAAGTGGGTTTTTTATTTCGTGGGCAATACCAGCAGTCATTTGGCCAAGCGTGGCCATTTTATCTTGGTACATCAATTGCTCTTGCATAGCCGCTTTTTCGGCAGCAGCAGCTCTTTTTAAACGAAAATAGCTGACCAATAAAATTAAAAATAAAGCCATGGCCCCCAAACCAATGGCCAACTGCTGCAATTGAGCAGCTTGCTTCTTAGTTCGAGCGTCAAAAATCATTAATTGTCGTTCCTGCTCACTAATTTCTAAGGCATTTTTTATGGAATCATTTTCCAAAGCTAAGGTCCGGTTTTCTAAGATCAGTTTCTCTCCTTCCAGTTCTTCAATCTCCCGAATGGTGCTTCCCAGCTGATCAAGGGTATTTCCCAATTCTCCTTCGATACTATCTCTGGATATCTTTGTTTCCCCCAATGCACCTAGGACACTGTCTTTAATCGCTGCGGTAGCTTCAAAATCACCTTGCAGGACCGATAACTCTTCCTCTCGTTGAATTAAGGCAATGGTACTCTCTAATTTTCGGTATTTCAATACCGTTTCTTCTAATTTCTTACGACGACCATCTCCTTGATAAATCTTAATTAAAAGATTGAGTGCGGTTAATTCTTTTCTTTTGTCTTTTAATAGTTTCGCTGCCGCAACAGCATCTTCTCCAGAATTGGCTGCTTTCCGAAGGCGATTGCTGGCCAATTCCTGACCTGCAATTAGCATGCTACTTCTGTAAAGCCCTAACCAATAGCGAGAAGCTTCGCTGGTTTTACCAGCCTCTTCGGCATATTTGAGGGCCGCCCTAGAGTCAGAAGGCAACAACTTTTGAGCTAAAGTTATTTGAAGATCTATTTTGTCCTTTCCTTCAGACTGGTCGAGCTGGGTCTTTAATTCAGCAATAGTCTCCTGGGCTGGTAATTCAGCAGACCAAAAGAACAGAATAGCCGTAAAGAAGATCAGGTAATATTTCATAAAGATTTAGAAAGGGTGTTTCTTTTTGTAGAAGAGAAAGATAAAAAATAAAAGGGAGCTAAGCTCCCTTCTTCTGCATATTTATGCAATAGTACTTCATCTTATTTGTGTCTCGGGGGAAAACTGTCCGAATGCTTTTATAGCATATATTTAAATACTTGTTTACAAAATTTGAACATGGGAATATAAGGCTGCTGAAAATTACAGGGTGTTTGTCTATGGGAATATAATGGTGTAAATAGTTGGTTTTTCGTTTGTTTCGTTATAACAAAGATGCGACCTTTTATTAGCCATCGTATCTATCATTGTTGCAGATAGGTAGAATATTGTGTCAATAGATCGATAGAGACGTTGCACTGCCACGTCTGAATAAGATAAAAGTGCCGTCATACAGAGACGATGCAGTGCATCGTCTGTACATGAGCATCTATCTTTGTTTCCGCCAATCTGAAGGAGCCTGTCCAAAAACCTCCGCAAAAGTTTTGGAAAAATATTTAGGGTCTTTAAAGCCTACTTCGTAGGCAACTTGAGCGATATTCAAGTCTGTATGTGCTAGAAAATGCTTGGCTTTATGGAGCCGAACGGAGCGGATAAAGTGGGAAGTAGACAAGCCGGTCAAGGCCTTTAATTTTCGATGGAGTTGGGAGCGGCTTACACCAATAGACCTACAGATCTCTGGTATTCCAAAACTTTCATTATCTAGTTCGGCTTCGATTGCTTGCTTGATAGCGGCAATAAATTCGTGTTCTGGTGAAGGATCTTCGGCGGGCCCCGGTTGCTCGATCAGACTGAGGTAATGGCGTTGTAGTTGCTTTCTTAATTCTAGCAGTTTTTCGATGCGTAGCAATAATTCTTTTTTATTAAAAGGCTTCGCAAGGTATTGATCAGCTCCACTTTTTAGCCCCTCCATACGTGCACTTACATCTGCTTTAGCCGTCAATAAAACAATTGGGATATGACTGGTACGTTCATCCTTTTTTAATAAATCGCACATTTCTATACCATCCATCCTGGGCATCATCACATCACTAATAATCAGATCAGGAACTTGCTCCAAGGCATCATCTAAGCCTGCCTGTCCGTCTACTGCTCGCTTTATTTGGTAACGACCTTCTAAAATACTGCCAATATAATTGGCCACATCTGTATTATCCTCTACAATCAATATTTGGGGCAAATCCGGGATGTTAGCTTCTGCGAAAGGTAGTGGCACCTCATTTTGGTTGGTATCAACCTCCTTCAAAGATGCTTCCAATGAATCAGTAGCGTGCTCAGCCTCTTGATGAATTGGGAAATTCAAGGTGAATTTGGTACCAACATCTACTTGACTAGACACCTCAATTTGGCCACCCATCAACTCCACCATTTCCTTAACAATAGCGAGGCCAATGCCCGTACCGCCGGTCATGGCATCATTTCGTACCTGGTAAAAGCGCTTGAAAATATCCGGGAGTTGATCCGCAGGAATGCCTTTGCCACTGTCTTCTAGACTAATTATTAATTGGCCTTCTAAAACATGGACCTTGGTTATTATTTGGCCCCCTTCTGGTGTAAATTTAATGGCGTTGGACCAAAGGTTAGAAAAGATTCTAAGGATTTTCTCTGGGTCATAATCCATTTCCATTTCAGGAACATTATGCTCCAAGTTGAAGTGAATATCTTTAGCTTCAGCAAGTGTTTTAAAGGATTCTAATAAATAGTTCAGATAAGCAATAATATCCCCTAGCACCCAATTGACAGGTAATTTACCTGCCTCCAACTTTCGTAAATCCAGAACCTGATTAACTAAATCCAGCAAATGATCACTGTGTTTTCGGATCATTTGTAAGCCGTGCTTTAGCCAACGGTCCTGATCTTCCTCAATTTGCTCTACCATTCCTTTTATCACCGTGAGCGGTGTTCTAAACTCATGAGATATATTGGTAAAAAACTGATTTTTGAGGGCATCAATTTCAGATAAATATTCATTCTCTTCTTCAAGGGCTACCGCTTGTACTCCTTTACGAATAAGTGCACTTTGTTCAATAGTTTTTTCAATGGTTTTTTCCAGGTCCGCAAAGTCGATAGGCTTAGTGACAAAATCAAAGGCCCCAAGGTTCATGGCTTTCCGAATATTCATAAGGTCCCCGTAAGCAGATACTACAATTGTCTTTAGATTAGGCCGGATTTTTTTCAATTCATCGATCAAGGTTAGACCATCCATTTCGGGCATATTAATGTCGGTCATCAACAAATCTATCGTTTCATCGGCTTCTAGGATCGATAAAGCAGCTTTACCCTGGCTAGCGAACAAGAGCTCGTAATCCCCTGCTTTCAGTTTACGCCGAAAGCGTTGCCGTAAAAGTCGCTCGAATTGCGGCTCATCATCTACTGCCAGAATTTTAATTGCCATTTAAATGTATTTCCCTTTTAAGCTAAGTAAGTA
>CAXIDD010000455.1:0-4858 GCA_964021975.1 uncultured Saprospirales bacterium
AATATTGGCTACCAAACGGCAACAGCATTCTTGTCTATACTAGTTAGTGCAGAGACTACTCTTTCTTTCGTACCAAGCGGGGAACCCATTGCGAATGCTTTTCTAAGTCAAGAAATTGCCCTGGCGGAGGATCAAAATTACCTTGTTGTAATAGAAGGGACTGCTGAGAATGCAAGCCTGGTAACTTATGATTTGGCTAGAACAGAAGGCAGTAGCCCATTTGCAGGAGATTTTAATGTTTATCATGGTGTAGAAAATGGTCCTGAATTAGATTTGATTATCAAATCAGTAGGTCAAATTGCGGATGGGCTTGGGTATCAGGATTTTTCTGGTTACAGCGGAGCACTTCCAGGAGTTTATTTAATTGAATTGATTACTCCGGCTAATCAAGAAGTTATTGCCACTTTTGAACTGGACATGCGACAATCAGCAGGTAAGGCCCAAACGATCCTCATTTCTAATGAAGCATCAAATGCCAATAATTTAGAACTGATTTCTATTGATGCTAATGGGCTTGCTAGTCCTTTGATTTTAGTAGAATTTGCGAGTGTACAGCTGATCCATAATATCCCAAATATAATAGTAGATTTATACGTGGACGATCGATTGATAGCGGATAATGTCAATTATCGAAGTGCCACCAGTTTTCTAGAGATTAGAGCCAACAAAACGTTAAACCTAGAAGTAAAAGGAGAAAATAGTACGCCTGCTTCGGAGGCCGTACTGAGTTTCGATCAATTGCGATTCCCTGCATTGTCGGCCTCCGTGGTTGTCTTAGGTGGCGATGGTACTGATGATAGACCAGTTGATATTTTCACACTGGATGCGGCCCAAACTCAGTCTACAGCAACAGATGAAATTGATTTGGCCTTCTTTCATGGTGCAACGGACTTTAATCCTTTATCCATTAGCAGTCAACAATTTGAGCCTATTCTCCCCGCTTTGGACTTTGGTCAGTTCAGTCCGTATCAATCGTTTAATGCTGGTAATTTGGTGCTTTTCACAGAAGGCGGAATACCACTTAACAATTTAGATTTTTATGGAGCAGATTTATCCCAAAAAGCAGGGCAGTCTGGGATCGTTTTTTCTAGCGGAATAGTAGGGGGCTCTGAAACTTTTGGACTATTTATTGCTTTTGCAGACGGGGCTGTAGTACCAATGGATACCCTTGATTTTTCACGGATTCAAATGGTTCATAATGTCAGTAATGACCTTAATTATGATGTTTATTTGAATGGTGATTTCTTTGCAGGGCCACTGGGTTTTCAAGAAGCGACACCTTATTTGAATATTCTGGCGGGAACGCCTTTAGATTTGGCAATTGTTCCAAGCGGTGAGTTACTAGATTCTGCCGTATTGATACAAGAAGGTTTAATTTTTGTCGAAGATTCAACGTATCAGGTTTTTGTTAATGCACAGATGGAAATGCCCGATCAACCGGGTATCTTATTTGTTAACGATGCCGCTACCGAAGTGAATGAGACGGACTTTGTTTATCAAGTAGGTTTATTTCATGGCGCATTAGATGCAGTGGATTTAAATTTCCAATCATCCGAAGGTTTGCTATTGGGAGAGAATATATCCTATGGGCAATTTGCTAGCACACCCGGTTTAGCGCCTGCCAATACGCTTATTGAGGTAATTGGTTCAAATGAAGGAAATTCATTAGGTGGATTTAATCTGCCATTATTATCCTTACCTCCAGCCAGTCCTTTGGTGATTTTTACTTCTATCAGTGCTGATGCAGAACGAAACTTAGAACTATTAGCAGTTTTACCAGATGGGCAGGTTATTCCTTTACAAAAAACAGAATTCGCGAGATTGCAAATTATTAATCTTTTAGCTGCACTTGAGGCACCTGTAGACATCTATTTAGATGGGGAACGAATTGCAGATGATATAGGTTTTCGGAACGCCACCGCTTACCAAACTATTCGTGCAGGTAAAGATCAAATATTGACCATCGCTCCTCAAAATAGTGTAGACACGAATACGGCCCTTTTTTCCCAAATAATCCCTAGCCCAGGCGCTGAGCAAGTTTTGGCTGCTTTTGTTGCACCAGCAGCACAAGGCTCTGGAGACACTTACCAAGTTTATCTAAATGATAGGGCTGAAATTAACGCAGGTGGAGCCAATAAATTCACTTTTAATTTCTTCAATGGAAATTCAGACCAAGTAGATTTAGATTTGGCTTTACAGGGTATTACGACCTTGTACCGTGATGTTTCTTTTGGAGACTTTACTAATTATACTTTAATTGAGCCATTATCATCTGACCCAAGGGTTACTTTTGAGTTAACTTCCCCTCAAAACAGTACTTATCAAGGAGACTTCTTTGCAGACTTTTTGGCTTATGACAATTTAGGAGCCACTATCTTTGCGAGTGGGGGATTATCTGCGGAGCAAGTACCTGCTGCAGAACTATGGGTAGTGTTGCCTGATGGTACAACAGCTCCTTTAGAACTCATTGTAAATACAGAAGATCTGAGTGCTTTACTTCCAGAGTTAACCATTAGTCCTAATCCAAGTTCAGTATTTGCAAATTTGGATTTCCGTTTGGAAAAAAGAACAACTTTATCGTTCTATCTGATTGATGTATCTGGGAAAATAATTGAGGAGCGCAGACGCACGAATTTAAACCCTGGTAAATACCGGGAGCAATTCAATGTCAATAAATTGGCTGCTGGGACTTATTTTATGAGTTTACAAGCCGAAGGGAAACGATCTGTACTTAAATTGAATGTAAATCGTTAATGGTTTTAGAGTATGTCTAAATTTTAGAGTATGTCTAAATTTTAGACATACTCTAAAGATAGCTTCTAAGGTTTTTGTTTTCGGTAATAGTTTGTTTAATTTGCGTTTTGGTTACGCTTTAAGCGAAAATATAAACATCGAATCGGATAAAAATAATAATGAATGGCAGAGGATCTATTAAATCCTAAATTGCATAAATATAAGTTTAAGGAACTTAAGGTATATTCTTCAACCGAATGGTTAGCTGATAACAAAAAGAAGTACCGTCAAGTCTTTGATCGTTATGAAACTACTTATGTCTATGCAGAGCTGTCCTTTTACAATAAATATTTTGACCAAGAAGATTGGGAAATCAATGTAGAACTTAAATGCTTTTCCCTCAAAAAGGGGAGAAAGGAAATTTGTGACCTTCCACTCACAAAAAAAGTAAGTCGTTACGACAATGTCGTCTACATCCGCGAAGGCTGGGGCAATAAATCAGAAGGTGCTTTTTGGAAAAAAGGAACCTATTATTGGGAGGCTTGGATAGAAGGAGAGAAAGTAGGGACTAAATACTTTTACATTGAAGATGCAGCGAAAGATATCTTTCCAGACGAAAATCCTTACATAGAAGTTCAATCCCTTAGATTGTATGAAGGCCCTTATGATGATATCCCAGAGGATGATCGGGTTTATTATAAGACCTTTAATAGTGAGGAAACCCGTTACATCTATGCCGAAATAATTCTTCGTAACCTACACGATACCAAAGCTTGGCAGTGTGAGCTGTTTACTAAGTTTTATAATGATGCCCGAGAATTAAAAGGACAGGTTATTCGCCTGCATCGGGTTGAGAAAAAAGATGAATTAATCAAAATCACCGCTGGCTGGGGCTCTAATGTAAAAGGCTCTTGGCGGCAAGATAAATACACGGCAGAAATTGTCTTTATGGACCGTTTGCTAGCGGTCATTCCTTTTGAAGTAGAGGAAGAATTTGAAGAAGGGGTTGTTGGCGTTTTATTACCTGACCGGCAAGCACCAGTCATCCTTACGCCCGTGCAAGATGACACCCGTACTTTTGAAGAAGTGATGGTAAAATTGAATGCATTAATTGGACTGAAAGACATCAAACGTCAAGTAGCCAACCATGCCAATTACATCAAGTTTCTTCAGCTCCGAAAAGAAAAGGGTTTTGAAGAAAAAGAAGCCATTAATGTCCATTCTGTTTTTATTGGTAATCCTGGTACAGGTAAAACCACTGTAGCCACTATGATGGGGCTACTTTATAAAAAGATGGGGCTACTCTCCAAAGGACATGTACATGAAGTAGATCGTGTTGATCTAGTAGGGGAGTACATCGGTCAAACCGCTCCAAAAGTTAAAGAAGCCATAGAGAAAGCTCGTGGTGGTGTACTCTTCATAGATGAAGCCTACGCTTTAGCTCGCTCGAATGAAGATACCAAAGACTTTGGACGGGAGGTGATAGAGATTTTAGTAAAAGAAATGTCCAATGGACAAGGAGATATGGCGGTCATCGTTGCGGGGTATCCCAAAGAGATGAAACAGTTTTTGGATTCTAATCCAGGACTAAAATCACGCTTTAAACTCAACTTCGAATTTTCAGATTACCTGCCTCAAGAACTATCTGAAATTGCCGATTATGCGGCCATTCAAAAAGAAGTAGAAATACCCGTGGAGGCTAAGGTTCAAATCGATGAAATTATCATTGACGCTTATCGGAAACGAGATCGGACCTTTGGTAATGCGCGTTTTGTTTTCGATTTGGTTGAAAAAGCAAAAATTAATCTGGGGCTGCGGGTCATGGAGAGCGAAGATCCCAAAGCCTTAGAAAAAGAAGAATTGGCCTTAATTGAGCCTACTGATGTTGCACGCATCCGTACGCCTAAAAAACGCGAATTGCCACAGATACCAGTTGATGAACAGTTACTCAAAGAATCACTTGATGAGCTCAATCAACTCATTGGTATGAAAGGGGTGAAAGCTCAAATTAGTGAGCTTGTTCGTTTGGTACGGTACTATCGGGAAACGGGACGTGATGTTATAAATGGTTTCTGTTTACATACCGTCTTTATCGGGAATCCAGGGACAGGTAAAACTACCGTTG
>CAXIDD010000456.1:0-4847 GCA_964021975.1 uncultured Saprospirales bacterium
AGCGCTACAATTAGTTGGAGATTTACCGGAGGGAGCAAATTTTTCCTTTTCTTCGGATGAAATAGTACCTGGAGAAAGCAGCACTTTGACCATTAATTTAAATGAGCAAACAGTATTCAACTCTAATCTGACTATTATTGGGACAGCACCTGGTTTGGATACTTTACGTCGGCCCATATATTTCACCTCACTGGCCAATAACTTTGATGATCTCATCCAATTAACGCCGGTTGATGGCACCAATAATATTTTACTTTCTACCCCATTCAGCTGGACCGATGTACCCAATGCAAGCACCTATGATCTAGAAATTGCTACCAGTCCAATTTTTGGAGAGACCATCGTTGAGAGTGCCAGCAATATTGATACGGCAGGCTATGCTCCAGCTAGTTTTCTGGCAGATAATGAGCTTTTCTTTTGGCGTATCCGTCCATTTGGTGAATGTGGAGCTGCCGACTGGTTATCTCCTTTCACCTTCCATACGGCCATTATTGATTGTCAACAATATACCAACTCTGACCGCGTCAATATTTCTGGCACCGGTCTTCCGACGATAGAATCAAAAATTGAAGTAGAAGCTTCCGGTATCATCAATGACTTAAACATTCCGTTTATTCGAGCAAACTACCAGGGAGTCAATAGTTTACAAATCACTTTAATTAGTCCGGCCGGAACCGAGGTGATTATTTATGATCGCAACTGTGGAGCGACCGCCAATCTGCGTATTGGTTTTGATGATAATGCACCAAGTGAAATCGCTTGCCCTCCGGACGATGCCATTGTTTTCAAACCCATTAACCCACTTTCAGCATTTATTGGTGAGAATACTCAAGGCACCTGGACTTTGAAAGTTGCCGTGGTCAGACCAGGATTTGGAGCATCCGGCGCATTAGAAGAATGGAATTTAGAGTTTTGTAGTACCAGCCAGCCTAATAATCCAACGCTGGTCAACAATGATACTTTATTTGTGCCGCCAAATCTGGCCAACACCATCACACCAGATGAGTTAATTGCCAGTGACGAAGACAACAGCTCCACAGAATTACTCTATACTTTAGTCAGTGCTCCTGCCTTTGGTACCCTGACCGCTTTTGGTGAGCCACTAGTCGTCGGTGATCAATTCAATCAGCGCACCATTGAAACCTTCGAGTTGGTTTACCAGCATAATGGCGCGGATAACCTTTTAGATGCCTTTAGTTTCGTTATCGAAGATGGCACCGGAGGTTTTCTTCCTGTTAGAAGTTTACCAATCAAAATAGATGCCAACGCTGTGGTAGATACCGAAGATCTTTTAGGCCAGACTAGTCTTTTAAAGATTTTTCCAAATCCGGTCCATAATGAACTGCTGGTTAATTTTGGTCCTGCCCTTTCCGGGAAAGGACAATTGCGCATTTACAATGCTCAAGGACAATTAAAGTATACGCAGCGAATTGATCAATCAGTTGCTCAGTTTACGATCCCTGTCAATCAGTTGGAAGCAGGACTACATGTACTTTCTTTTGTAAAAGAGGGTAATATTGAGAGTTTGAGGTTTATTAAGCAGTAAAAAATAATTGCTGAATTGATGAAGTAATGAGTTCTTAGGTTATTATTTCGTCAGTTCAGCATTCTACCTGTTAATTAGAATGCAAAGCAAAAAAACCAAAAACCAAGAAGACATTATTGATTATTACAATCAAACGGCCTTTGATTACCAGCTTGCTTGGTATAAAAAGGATAATCCTGCCTTGCACTTTGGTTTTTATGATAAAGAAAAAGCAGATGCCCATTATGAAGCATTAGCCCATACCAATCAAGTCTTAGCTAATGCAGCTCAAATCAAAGATGGCGATAAAGTACTCGATGCAGGTTGTGGTTTGGGAGCAAGCGCATTCTGGCTGGCCAGTCATTTTCAAGTCCATGTGACGGGCATCTCTTTGCCTCCAAAACAAATCCAGGCTTGTCAAGAACGGGCTGCAGTGTTAGGACTGCAAGCGCAAACTGATTTCAAAGTAGCCAGTTATTTAAACACGCCCTTTCCTGATCATACTTTTGATGTAATCTGGGCTTGTGAAAGTGTCTGTCACGCGCCTCAGAAAATCGATTTTTATCAAGAAGCTTTTCGGGTTTTGAAGCCTGGTGGTCGCTTGATTATGGCCGAATACTTGAGAGCAGATCGGCCTTTAAAGCCCCAAGAAGAAATCCTCTTAAAAGATAAATGGTTGGGTAATTGGGCCATCAACGACATCGATACTTCGGAGGAGCATTTAGGCCATTTAGAAAAAGTTGGTTTCCAAGAAATTGACATTCAAAATGTCAATGAGCAAGTGCGCATTTCCCTTCGAAATCTGCACGAAAAATGCAGTCGATCTTATCCAATAGAAGTAGTTTTAAAATCATTAAGAATTCGATCAAAAGTACAGCATGGAAACTTAGTGGGTTCCATTAATCAATACCGAGCTTTTACCAAAGGTTTGTGTATGCTTTGATAAGCGCCCAGAAACCAGTCTAGAACTGACGAAAAACAACCTTCAAAAAACAACTATGCAAAACCTAAACCTCCAAGACTTCCCACTCCAATCTTTCGATAAGCTCCGGTACGCCGATACCGACCGACAAGGGCACGTCAACAATGCCGTCTTTTCTACATTTTTAGAAACTGGTCGAGTGGAGTTTCTTTTTGGTGCTAAAAAGATCTTTTCAGCAGATTGCAGTTTTGTCGTAGCCGCCATCGAACTTAAATTGCTAGCAGAAATCAACTGGCCCGGCCAAGTAGACATAGGTACGGGCATCGCTCGAATAGGCAATAGTTCTATCCGTATTTTCCAGAAGCTTTTCCAAGATGGGAAAACAGTAGCCATTTCAGAAAGCGTGATTGTACACGTTAGTAATGCGGGCACCGGTAGCGTTCCTTTGAGTGAAGAGGCTAAAGTTGCTTTGGAGCAGTGGGTGCTTAGTACTTAAACTAGAGCCGCCCACAAAATCTCCACCGGATGCAAAGCCTCTCTTTGGGTGCCATCGTGGATTTGGTGTCGACAACTCGTACCGGCAGCTGCAATCAAGGTATCTTCCGCTGCTTTCCGCACTTTTGGAAAAAGAACCAACTCTCCTATTTTCATGCTGACTTCATAATGCTCCGCTTCGTAACCAAACGATCCTGCCATCCCACAGCAACCCGAAGGAATCACCTCAACGGTGTAGTTAGCTGGCAGACTCAATAACCAAGCGGCATCTGCTACCGAAGACAATGCTTTTTGGTGGCAATGCCCATGCAGTAGGATGGTTTTGGGTTCTTGATGAAAGTCAGCAGCTGTAATCCGGCCTGCATCTATTTCTCTTTTTAGAAACTCCTCTACCATCAAAGCATTCTTCGCTAGTTTTTTTGCGGGACCGCGGTGGATCGGATCTACCATCCTTGGGTACTCATCCCGGAACGTGAGGATAGCAGATGGTTCTATACCAACTAATGGTGCAACTTCGCTAACCAGGGGCGAAAATATTTCCACGTTTTGAGCCGCCAAATCTTTGGCACGGTCGAGTAGACCTTTTGAAATATGAGAGCGCCCACTTTCAACATGGTTGACTAATTTGACTTCATAACCTAGTTTTACTAATAATTCAACCGCCTTAATACCAATCGAGGCATCCAGAAGGTCCGTATATTCATCGGCGAATAAGTTGACTCTCCCTTTTTGGATGGCTGGTAAAACCAATTTGGGGTATTCTTTTTTATACCAATTGCGTAAAGTCTGTTTGGCTACTTGAGGGATCGAACGTTTTGGGTGAACCCCCAGCATTTTCTTCATGATTCCAGAGGTCAGTGAATTGGTATAAAACCAATTACTCAGACCACTTACTTTAGCAGCCATTCCATTCAAAGTCGCGTTTTCCGCGAAAAGTCGGGAACGTAGCGGGATACCATTGGCCTTATGATATTGATGCTGAAACTCGGCTTTAATAGATGCCATGTCTACATTGGAAGGACATTCTGAAGTACAGCCTTTACAGCTGATACAAAGATCCATCACTTCTTTTAATTCCGGGTGATTGAAGGCATTGGCACCCTCGGCTTGATGGCGGGTCAAAAACTCTCGTAGTGCATTGGCGCGCGCACGGGTGGTATCTTTTTCATTGCGCGTAGCCTGATAGCTTGGGCACATGACACCGCCAGCTTCAGCAGATTTACGACAATCCCCAGAACCATTACATTTCTCTACGGCTCTTAGGATACCACCTACCTCATTATAGTCAAAAAGCGTATCAATGGCTGGTATTTCTTGTTCTTCTTCGTAGCGGAGCGCTTCGTTCATGGGCGGCGCATCGGTAATTTTACCTGGATTAAATATCCCTTTGGGGTCCCATTGTGCTTTTATTTCTTTTAACAACTGATAATTAGCCTCTCCAAGCATCAAAGGAATAAAAGCCGCCCGAACGCGACCATCACCGTGCTCTCCACTTAAAGAGCCTTGGTATTTTTTCACCAACTCCGCAGTAGAGAGGGTAATATCATAAAACAATTGTCGGTCTTTCTTTTTCTTCAAGTCCAAAATCGGACGCAAATGTAATTCTCCGGCTCCCGCGTGGGCATAGAAGACGGAGCGTTGGTCAAACTCCTCCATCAACTGTTCAAATTCAGAAACGTAGGCTGGTAAGTCTTCCAGTGCAACCGCAGTATCTTCGATACAAGCTACTGGTTTTGCATCCCCAGGTACATTAGATAAAAGGCCAAGACCGGCTTTACGCAAATCCCATACCTCTTTGATCCGCGGTCCCTCGATGGTCGGAAAGGAATAACCTAAGTTTGCTTGTTGTAATTGGGCAATTAGTGCTTGAGCTTGGGCTAAAGCATCCGTTTTTTGGTTTGCACG
>CAXIDD010000457.1:0-4847 GCA_964021975.1 uncultured Saprospirales bacterium
GCTTCATCCTTTTCTTGTCCACTTTTTAAGTTCTTATAAAAAGCAGTCATAATCTCAGCGGTTGAAAGATCATTAGCGGTCCAGAGGGAGGTAACCATACTTTTGGCTCCAGCGTAAGCAAACCCCCTCGCTAAACTAATCACGCCTTCTCCTTTTTGAAGTACTCCAATACCTGTTTCACAGGCGCTTAAGGTGACTAAATCCAATGGGAGTTGGAGGGAGAATAAGTCTCGAACAAATAGTTTCGATTGTAGGCTGGTATCTCCGACGCCATAAAAAGCTAAATATGAATAGTCGCTAGAACGGTCATCTACTTTTGCGTGGGTGGCCAGATGTAACAAGTGATGGTTTTGAACTACTGCTTGAAAATTTGCAAGGGTGGCACTGCTATCATAAAAAAGGGTCTTGCGCTTAAAGAGTTGGCCGATTTGTTCTACTTCACTTCGATTAAAAATGAGCGGTCCCAAATTTCTACTTCGACTGGCCACCGCTTGATCAATATTTGCGAAAGAAGGAGCTACTGCCAACAGCCCGCGTTTAGGATATTTTTTCTGTCCCATTTTTTCCCACAAAGCGCCAGAGAAGTTGTAGCTAATTTGTTTTTCTCGAATGACAAAAGGATATTGTTGGTAGGATTGGTCATTGGAAATACGCTTTGAAAGTAATGCCTCAAAAGGAAGATAGGCTAAAATGCCATCAGGAACGATAATGATGGATTCAGGGAGATTACCTAAAGGCTCAAGAAGTTGGGCGTACAATTCTTGGGCTGGCTCAATGAATGTATCATCTATTTGGATTAGGCTTTGTTGTAAATTCCGGACCCATACTTCCAAATTGGCCGCTTTCTCTATCTGAAATAATTCCGCTTGAGTTTTACTGATTTTTAGAATATAAATTTTTTCTGAGCCAATAAAGTACTCCAGAAAAACCTGATTCTTTCCAATTTTTCGTTGTACTTGAGCAAAAGAAAAGCTGTTTTCTTGTTGGTTTTTTAAATCAAAGTAAGCTGGATATTCATTCTGGATGCGTTCTTGTAATTGCTCAAAATCATTTTTTAAATCTAGTAATAGATCGGTCCAGGATTTTTCTAAATCCAGGTTTTCAGGACCTTGCTGGAGTAAGAATATTTCTTTTTCATAAAATGCTATATCCTCTCGTAAGCGGCTTTCCTTTTGGACCAAGGTATCTGGGATGTTGGCATAGCGTCTGGTATTACTGCGAATCATACTTTGTAGTAATACAAAATTCTTACCTCTTTCCATCAACTCAAAAGCATCCTCAACTAAGGTACTTGTACCTGTATTGGTATATTGCTGCCAAAGTAATTGTAGTTTGGTTTCTAAAATGGGGGTGATTTTATCTTGCAAACTAATTTTAGAGTTTTCTTCCACCGCACTTGCCTGGATAGCTTCCACTAAGTTTAAGCCCTGTTGTAATAGAGAATCTGCTTTTTGCAAATCTTCAAGGTCCTGAGTTTGCTCAAAACGTTTGGCATAAAGCGCACCTTTTTGTTCTAATATTTCTATGGCAGCTAAAGGATAAGCGAGTTGATTAACATTCAAGGCTTCGGTTAGGCGCGCTGCGGTTGCGGCCTTTTCAAAATAAGGAATTGCCCGTTCGAAATCCTGCGTTTGGGTATAAAAAGAGGCTAAGGCAAATAGGACATGTACCATTTCGCCAGATTCGGGGGCATAAATTTTTTCGTGTAGTACTAAGCTTTGTTTCATCAAGTCCTCTGCTTCTTGCAATTGTTGATGCTCCAGATAAGCCAACCCAAGCTCTAGTGTAAAATTAGCAATCTCTTCTTCTACCGGCTCGGACATTTGCTTTAAACCTTTGAGGACTCCTTGCAAACCTTCAATGGCAATAGTTGGATTTTTTTGTTTTTTTGCTTGTTTTAGAGCCATGGCGGCTTCGTGAATAGCTATGACAGGACCTTTGGTTTGGTATATGGTTTGCAATAAAGCACTTTTGGTGGAATCACTTTTTTGAGAGAGTTTGTATCGACCCAATTCTTCCAAGGAGATAGATTGGATGTCTAAAGCGGATAAATATTCCTCTGTTGCGGGGCCAATGAGTTTGGCAAAGAGTACTCTGGCTTTCTCCGCATAGAGCAACGCTTTTTCGTAATCTCCTCTTTTATAATGTAAATGAGCAATACTTCGATAGATATTGCCAATCAAAGGATCCTCTTTAACTTTGAGTTGATAATGATTTAAAGCTTGCTCATATTGATACAAAGCATCTGCTAAGTTGCCTTTACGCTCGTATAACAACCCAAGTCGAAACTCCATTGTACCAACGAAATCTCCATTTTTTTCATCCGGTTCTTCAATATAATTGAGGGCTTCCAGGGGGGGGGGGGGGGGGGGGGGGGGGGGGGGGGGGGGGGGGGGGGCCAGGCCAATATTCCCAATATAATCCATAGTAGCCATGTCTTTATTGGTTTCTTCACTGGCTTGCATTACCTCCGCTGCCTTGCGAAACCATGGAATGGCAGCAGCAAAATCTCTGGTTTTACTTTGGATATGAGAAATGCCAATGTTGCTGTAAAGCTGTGCTAATAAAGCGTGCCGTAGAGGTGAAATTTGGGTGTAAATTTCCGCAGCCTTGGTGGCCTCTTCGGATTGGCCCATACGGGTCAGGATTCCACCTCGAATACGATAGGCATCAGCTCGTAACTGAATCATAGTATCTGGCGCAATACTAAATTGTCCTAAGGCAATTTCGGCAGCGACTAAAGCCTGTGGATAGGCATATTGGTTAAAAGCAGCTTGTGCTTCCCTAAGCTGAGATCTTATCCCAGCAGTGTCTAATGACACCTGAGCATTCACAAAAAGGAGATTAAATAGCACAAGAAATATGGAATATAGGTACTTCATGGTCATCCAATTTAACGAAATTAGAAATAAATTAGAGGGAGATGTGTCTTTATTTAAATAAAAAGTACTTTTGAACGTAACGAAATAGTCGCCAGAATAGACAATAGTATGAAAAGAGTATTTACGGATAACGATTTAATTCAAGCCATTCAAAAAGGAGGCTTAGACTTGGAAGTTGCCATGAGACACTTTTACGAGGAAGGTAGCTACCAGCAGGCCTTCATTCATTGGTTAGGGAAAAAAGGAGGCCAGGCAGAAGATGCCAAAGATGTTTTTCAAGATGGTCTTAGTCATCTAATGCTTAACATCAGAGAAGGGAAATTTCAAGGCAAAAGTAGTTTGAAAACGTATTTATTTAGGATCTGTGCCAATATTTGGAATACCAAATTCAAGCGTAGTCAAAAGTTGTCGGAGATAAAGAATGAACTCCCCCAGTCAACTGAAATGGAAGCTTCACCAGAGGAAATGGTACTTTATAAAGAACAGGAAATACTATTAGCAGCAGTGTTGTCTCAAATTGGAAAAACCTGTAAGAAAGTGCTAGGCCTCTGGTCGTTAAGTTACTCAATGGCTGAAATTGCCAAGCAAATGAGTTATAAAAGCGAAGGTATGGCTCGGAAGAAAAAATACGAGTGCTTTAAAAAATTAATGGCTTTACTAAAGGATCGCCCAGAATTAATGGATCAGCTGAATCAATTTTATTGATATGGA
The DNA here is from genome assembly GCA_964021975.1 of uncultured Saprospirales bacterium. Taxonomy (GTDB): domain Bacteria; phylum Bacteroidota; class Bacteroidia; order Chitinophagales; family Saprospiraceae; genus DATFKA01. The sequence goes on from CAXIDD010000457.1 coordinate 3,594, forward strand.
TACTTTAAAATATTTTGAAGAAATCGAAGCTTATGTGGAAGGAGAAATGCCAGAAGAGGCACGCCTTGCATTTGAAGAGAAATTGGCTAAAGAGCCTGAGCTCAAACAAGAATATGATGCCTATCTGGCCACTCAAAAAGTAGCTAAGATTTTAGGCCTACAAGAACTACGCGAAATGCCCAAGTCTAGGGCCAAAAAACGCACTAGTTATCGTCCTTGGTTAACCGCAGCAAGTTTTACACTCTTTGCCTTCTTATCGGCGGCCTTCTATAGTTACTTTAATTATCGGCCCTCCCTTTTAGTCGCTGAATATCAAAGTATGCCCGAAAAATTAGCTTCCTTAGAGGTGAATTCTACTTTAGCGGAGGCATGGCAAGCTACAGAGGAGGGAGACTATTCAACAACGCTCCAATTATTATCACCAGATCGAGGCGCAGATGGAATTGATGAATCCGCGAATAAACTTTATGTATACGCACTTCTAGAATCCAAACAAACTTCAGCTGCATTAAATTATTTGGCTCAAATTCGGACGACCAACTCGGATCCTACCCTTGATTGGTACCAAGTGCTCGCTTTTCTACAAGCTGGAAATAAAACGCAGGCTTTGGCTGAAATTGAAAGTGTTTTAAGTCAGTCTAACCATCCTTTTTACGACCAGGCACAAGAGCTTAAACAAAAGCTGACAGGTATTTGGGGGCGTTGGTATTAAATTCTTAAGTAGAAAAAATTGTAAATAGGCAGCTTTTTGTATTTTGGGTCGGCAAAAAAGTAACAGCAAAATGACGAAAGATAATTCTGGAGAAAAGGAGACGCATCCCATGCTAGAGTGGACGGAAAGAAACATCAGTGAAAGTGCTTGGACGATGTTCAAAGTGATCTCTGAATTTGTAGAAGGTTTTGAAACCATGCATAAGATTGGTCCTTGTGTCTCGATCTTTGGATCGGCCCGTACCAAACCTGATCACCCCTATTATTTAAAGGCCGTAGAGATCGCCCGTTTATTAACCCTAGAAGGTTTTGGTGTGATCACGGGTGGTGGTCCTGGAATCATGGAAGCTGGAAATAAAGGGGCATCGATTTATGGTGGTAAATCCGTTGGCCTGAATATCGAACTACCTTTTGAGACGGGGAGTAACCAGTTTGTCGATTGGGATAAGAGTATAGATTTTCGGTATTTCTTCGTCCGCAAAGTGGTCTTTGTCAAGTTTGCTCAGGCGTTTATTGTCTTACCCGGAGGCCTGGGAACCATGG
>CAXIDD010000458.1:0-4845 GCA_964021975.1 uncultured Saprospirales bacterium
TTCCGAAGGCATCATTAATGATATTGACGCCATTTTTTACAATGTACTGTCGTGGTTCGGGGGTTAAATTTTCCCAGTCTTCTCCGACTCGATAATTATAGTTGAGGATAGCTCCTGCGGTTTGTTTATAAAGGGTATCAGTATACAATTCCCCTGGTCTAATAATTTTCATAAGAGAACCATTTGCCCAATCTTCTTCGATACCCATTAAATATACATTATCATTTAGGCCATTGGTTTGCACATTAAATATGACTTCTAGATTTTTAATCCCAAAATTGGTATCTCCGGTTAAATTTTGCTCAGCGATAGAAAAGTTGAGTAAGATATTTTCGCTAATCAGGGAATCTGTCTCTAAAATAGAAGGAACTAAAGTTAAGGTGACAATTCCTGTATTGGGGTCTTCTGCACGGATGGTGTCCATGATTGCCTGCTCTTTTCGGATTAAAACATCCCAGGAATAGTCGTCTTCTACCAGGGATAATTGGTGGGACCAGATATGATCATTGGCGACTACATCTCCATTTGTGCCATCATCGAACATCGGGATGGCAGCTGCTCTCCAAGATCCTTTTAAGTAAATGTTGTCTAAGGATTCTGAGCCATCTTCAAAAGTAATGAGCAGGTCCGTTCTATCCACACTTACTTGATTGAGGACCTGAATTTTATCACTTTTAGCCACGGTGCCTCCATACAAACCATGAATATTTCCATCATCGTAAGCAACCGTTATTTGTTCTAAGGTATCGACTATTGTCTCCGTCAAAGTCAATAGGATGTTTTTAGAGATAGCGGCATCTACTTCACCAGCCATCAAGGTAACTGACGCTATGTCATAAGTGCTGTTGCCCTCTACTGAAAAAGAACTTTCAGCTAAAGAGGCCTCATTGATAAAATGATCGAAATTCAGCACAATTCCTGTCCCATCAAGAGTTGTAGCAGCAGTTATTATTTGAGGCATGGGACGAACTCTATTTTCTACAGGAAGTTCGGTTACCGCCTCCATTTGCCCACCATTTTGGTCCAAAATAGCCCCATCTGAAAAGGATAGATTAAGCGTTGCTCCATTTCTCAAAGGACGAGCTAGTTCAATTTTTACCAGTTTGTCTATTCTGCCCATTACTTCGGCACCAACTACTTCAATGATTTCTCCGTCTGCTGAGACTGTGATGTTTTGGTATCCGGCTAATTCCGTTTTGGACATCGGTTTGGAAAAGTATAATTCTATAAATTGACCATTATAGGTAGCCACTGCTTTTTTGATAGTAGGAGGCACGGGTGCAGGAACCAGGCTGATGTTTTTGGTGAAAACTTCTCCGTAATTACCGTTCGTGTCATAAGCTTTGACATAGTCGTTGGTTATGCGTACCGTATAATTCCCGTAATCAGATTCCCTTACATTAGCAATGGAAAGGGTCTTTTGGGTTCTACCAAATCGGCTTAGGCCATTTTTAAACCATTGATAAGTAATAAATTCTTCTTGATTTCCAGCATCATTACAAACGATTTCTACGGATGTGCCAAGTGGCGCGACAATCTCTCGTTCGTCACCTACATCGAACATATCTCGCATTTCCAGAAGGAATTCTCCAGTATTTGGAGAGATGGTGTAGTAATAATCTATAATCCGTTCTAGTAAGGCGTAAGAAAACCTAGAATTATATAACCACTGGGTACCTTCCTGATTTCTTAAAGTAGCCTCATCCCAAAAATCAAAATTAGGTAGGTAATCAAAATTATTATAACGCAAATTCATTTTACGCATGTCTTGACAGTTGCCCAATGCCTCCGATACATCTCCATCAAACCAACAAGCCTCAGGGTCTATTTCTTGTAGGCTTGGCAGGTAGATTTCGTCTGGCATCAGTTCATCTCTAAACCCATCATTACCATTAATTCTAAATCGTTGCAATGCGGCCTACTTCTCTAGGTATATAGCCCTTCAATTGGTTCTGCCCATCTGTTCGCCGGCCAATAACCGGTGATAATTGCGTTACTCGATAAGTAGAATCCGCAGAATTAGGGATGGCTCTTTTTTCTACGGTTACCCCATACCAATCTTTAGCAGGGCCATCGAACCAGTTGTTAAATTGGCCATTGTATCTTTCCTGCCATTCCGAAGTCAAACCGTCTATACCAAAGCCTGGTTGATTGGAGGTCCAATTGGGGCCATCTGTTGCCCAATAAAAGGCAACTAAGGCTAAGGAATCTTGCTCTGCTAACTTGTAGTCTGCCTGGGCTAGAAGGCTAGGCGTTGCTGCTAGGAAGAAGAGTGTAATGTAAAGGAAGGTTTTTATACTATGTTTTTTCATTGTCTTAATTTATCTAAGGAATAGAAACGGAGTTTCTTAGACCTAATTTCCATAAAGAAAGCTATAGTCCTAGGACAATTCACCTTATATGGTTTTTCTGTACAAAAGGTGTTTCACCGCTATATGTAAAAGACTTTTCGTGCAGATCTAAGTTGTTAATTTTCGCTTCCTAAACTACGAAAGGCCTATTCTTGAACTATTATATCGCATTCTAATACAAAGGAAACCCCATCATACCGAGGTACTGAACTGGGGTGCAAACCCGTCACTTTCAATAAACCTGTCTTTAAGGAATAGACCGCATTCAAATCTGTCACAAAAGCGATAACGTCGCCTACTTTTAGCCTGTCAATTTGTAAAGATCCTGTCTTTAAAAGCTCTTCATTTTCTGTGAGCTCTATTAACCTGGAAGGACTAACTTCAGCTATATTGATATCAGATAAGTCAGGTAACCTTTTTAATCTTGTACTATTGTTAATAGCTAATTCAAGAAAGATTCGACTGGAAAAAGGGGCGGCTAATACCGCATTTTTTCCTTCTCTATCGTAATAAAAAGCAAAATCTAATTTTTCTTGTACGGCTACGTTTTCTTCGGTAAACTGACTATAATTATCCTTTATATTTGGATAAACTACGCCGTCAATACTGGAAAAGGCATCATAAAAATCATTGTCTTTAGCGAATAACTCCCGATCAGGATATACATTAACATCCGGTACTACACTGATTGATTTTTCTACGCTTACTTTTCCTGTTTCGTCAATCATTGTAAAAATTAATCTAGTATTTCTGATGTCTGAGGGAATAATGTAATCATAACGAACCGTAAAGGATTGAATGTTTTTCTGCATCGTCCCAAAAGTATGGTCTGCAAAAGGGTCATCAAATTCGGTAGAATTGACATTAAAACCAGATCCATTTCGACCTTCATTAGAAGCCTGGATAATTAAGGATTTAATATTTGTATTGGCATTTGCAGAAATTCGATAACTAATCGTTTCTTCTGCGGCACCGTTTTCTCCTGCAATAGGCTCAACTGTTAAAGTCGCATTAGAAGGTGGATAATTGATTTCAATACCTTCGTCAACAAAATCTACACAAGCCGTTACCGTTGTGAGCAGTAGCAGAAAAAAGAATAGTCTAGGTGAATGATTCAACATTTTATTATTTCTTTTTATAAGGATGCTGGTTAGGATTTTTTAATCCAAAACCGCTATTCTTTAGCTTCTAACAAGTATTTTCTCATTTACATATTACCACCAAAACATTGTATTCCAGTGCGCATTGTACCATTCTTCAAAACTTGATCCCGACCCTTCAATAGATTGAATTAAAGGATAATCCGTATTGTAAACGGGTTCTTGAAAAATAGGCATTTGTAAATCTCTTCCTGCCAAAATCCACATCCTGGCTTCATTTCTACTTTCATCACTTTGAATAGTAATATCAAAGCCACTTGACCTTGCAATCGCTACATTATTCGGGTTATTTGCCAATTCGGCATCAGAATAAGCGGCTCGGCTAGGGAATTTCGTGCCGCTACCATTAGGTCCAAAATTTTCAGCACCAGAGGAGGCACGTATTCCAGGCAACATAGTCCGACGATGGTCAAAATAGGGTTCTAAGCCAAGTAAAAAAGAGGCAATCCATTTCTGTTCGGCAATTAAAGTTAGTTTATCTCTTCCGCCATTATAAGCGACGGATGTTTGACTCAGATAGGCATTCAAGTCACTGACTCCTTCCTCTCCATAGGCACCTTGATATGCTTCTGAACCAAATGAGGCCTCGTAAAAATCAATAGAGGCTTGGATACCATTTTCATAATGTTGCTGAGCATCCCCACCAATCATACCTTTTTCAGCAGCCTCTGCTAGAAAAAATTCTTGTTCGGCATAAAGTGCAATTAAAGTAGGGGTAGCTGCAGATTCTGGTAAAGGCAGTCCTGTTGCATCTTCTTTTCTGAAAAAATCTCCTAGAGCAGAAGCAAAGGGGAAACCACCATTCCAAAGGGCTGCATGGGCATTATCAGTCGTGATTCCGTATAAGTGCCCTGCATATTTTACGGGTCCTGGATTACTAGGTAATACATTTGTAGAGGCGTTGTCATGTACTTTTCGTACCGGTTTGGCCATGATGGGTAAACGCGGATCCTTTAAAGAAATAAGTCTTTCAATAAAGACATTACTAAATGGGGCCTCTTCGATTTTGGCTTTACTTAATGTAAATAAAACGGATGGGCGTTCAATGACATCATTTTTAAAAGTGGCATTATCATCATTAGACTCCATAATAGGATAAGCTTCTGGATCATTGATGATTTCGTTCAAAATAGCTTGAGCTGCTGCCGGATCTGCATCTGACATATACATGGCTAATCGAATACGCAAGGTATTTGAAAATTTCTTCCATTTTAAGATGTCTCCCCCAAATATTAAATCACTGCCTGCGTCAATGGGCACTTCTTGACGATCTAATGATTCCCCGGCTAATTTTAGTTTTGCTAATAAAGCCGGATAAATATCAGCCTGTTTGT
>CAXIDD010000459.1:0-4843 GCA_964021975.1 uncultured Saprospirales bacterium
TAGATTGTTCAGAAAGCGGTGTTATGGCTAGCCATGCGGCGGCATCATAGGCATCGATGCTATCATCTTTGAGCATTTCAAGATAGCCTCTTTCCCCGTTTTTATAGACTTTAGGAGCTTTAGCTCCTTTTTCTTCAACCATTTTCAGGGTACGGTTGATCATCACATCGCTGATGTCACAAATAGCAACAACATTGCAATCAGAACGATTAAGGGCAAGGCTGACGTGACCATAGCCACGCATCCCAACACCAATAAAACCTAGGTTAAGCGTAGATCGAAAGGGTGTTTTCTTTTGTGACTTAGCATCTAGGGCTGTTGCGGTCCCTGGTACAGCTACAGCTGCTCCAGCAAGGGCGGAGGTTTGAATGAAATTCCGACGATTCATTTTATTTGGCATGACTAATTGTTTTATGTATGTTTCCCAAAATACAAATTAGACCTGAAATCAAGAATTTTGGTATTATGAGATTCGCAAAGGAATCAAAACTGTAAGTTGTCGTTTAAAACAATTAAATGGATCCCATTACAAAAAATATAGACCTCATTAGTTTATTAGGTTTTGCCTTTTGCGCGATTGCCTGCTTTTTGGCTGTTTTTTTTCTATTCAAATCAAGATTCAAAACCAATTACCTTTGGCTTTACCTTATTTTACTTTTGTTAAGTACGGAGCTTGCTTATAATACCTTGATTCATAGTAGGGCCATCGTGGATTATCCATTTTTTTTTGTATCACATCATTATTACAATTTATTACTTTACCCACTATTTTTGGGATTTATCTGGCAGATTATAGGAGAATGGCAGCAAAGAAGGCTTGTTTTTTGGTTGGCTTTCCTCGCAATAGGATTATATGAATTATTTGAAGTGATCCAATGGTTATCTGTCAGTATTATTGAAAAACAACAAAGGATTCAACTTTTCTACGAAGATCGACGGCCCGGTCCATTTAACTACTGGCGTAATTGGAAAACTTTGATAAAGAGCGTTTTGATTCCGTTAGCATTTTTGTTACCAATAAGTTTTATTTTTATTCAGTTTACCCAAAAATCAGCTAAAAAGGCAGACCGTCTATTGCTCATTTTAATGAGCAGTGTAATTGGGTTGTACTTTTTCTATACTCAGATGGCCAACTGGATTTATCAAAATATCTATCATTGGAACCAATATTCAATGATCGAATGGCCTACAGATATTATTTTCCTTAGCCTTATTACTTGCTTATTAAGCATCATTACCTTATTGGTCAATACTGGTACAAGTTTATTTCCTGCTCCAAAATATGCTAGGAGTGCATTGGATGAAGATCAGGCTCAGGTCTTATTTCAAAAAGCTCATGCACTCTTACAAAACCGAAAACATCATCTGGATACAGGCTTGAATATTAAACTTCTGTCTCAGGAGTTGGACACCAATGAAAAATATCTTTCTCAAGCAATTAATCAAATCTTGGGGATCAGTTTCACTCAATGGATTAATACTTTCAGAGTTGAAGAAGCTAAAGTTCAATTATTGCAAAGCAGCAATCAACACCTTACATTAGAAGCTATCGGTCAGCAATGTGGTTTCCGGTCTAAATCGAGTTTTTTTAATGCTTTTAAAAAAATAACGGGCCTAACTCCTAATGCTTACGTTAAAAGTCAGGATTCTGAGTTTTGATTCAGGAATTCAAGCTGGAAAGAACCTTTTTTCTTGTGGCTTTTAAACGGACCGTTTGATATTTGTATGAAAAATTATGCAAATCTTATTGCTCTACTTTTTCCTTTGCTTAAATATTTCACCTGGGAATATTTCTAATTTAGACTCATCAGACAGTGAGCTTGAAGCGGCCTTGATCGCTTATTATTCTAGTATCCCATTGCGAGAATCCCCCTACCCGCGTTGGCGAGGATTGGTACGAATGAATGCAAAGCAAGCCCAAAATAGAAATCATTATCGCTTTTTTTACGATGATCAATTCCGCCTAATTCGCATTACTTTTCAGTTAGGGGAGACACTTAAGGAACCAAATCATACCGCTAACTATTTTTTCACAACACCCGAAATTCGATTCGCTTATCAGGATAATTTAGAAATCCGAACCTTTTATGATCGTTTTGGTAACCCTAGCACCCAACGTGGGGCATATAGAGAAGTTTACATGATGGATGAAATGGGGAAATACCAATCCTTACATTTTGAAAATGAAAAATTTGAAAAGATTGAAACTACTTGGGGGATAGCTAAGTATCAATGGGATTTAGAACCAAATGGTGCCGTAATCGAAAGACGCTTTAAGTTGAATGGGGAACCGCAAGCATTGAGACCCTCTTTTGAATTTTATACCATTCGCTTGAATTATGAGGAGAATGGATTTTTGGCACTAATGCAAAACATCAACGAGCAAGGGCAACTAATTGAAAACAATAGTGGTGTAGCCCAGGATAAGTTACATTTTGACCAAGACGGACTTTGGTATGGTTGGACGGTATTGGATGCTCAGAATCAAATTAAAAGAGGGAATGGGCCTAATGTAGCACGAGGAATCAATGTGCCCAATAAGTGGGGCTACGAAACAAGTATTCGATATGAAGGTGAAAAGGGAGAAACAGTAAAAAATACGTATGGATTTTGGGGGAGCTTGCGTTTTTATGATGCCTTTGGGAATTATGATTTTACCCAGTTTATTGGAAAAGATGGACAGCCTGGTATCCATGAAAAAGCGGGCTACAGTATTGCTCAATACTTATGGTCTGCAGATGGTTTACGTCGAGAGCAAGTCAGACTCTTAGATAAAAATAAGCAGCCTGTATTACATAAAAGTCGGGGTTATGCAGGATTTAAAATAGAATATGACAAGCACGGTAGGCGAATAAAAACTACCTACCTAAACTTAGAAGGTAAAGCAGAAAATCGTTTAGATAATGGGGTAGCTTACATTGAATACGAGTATGATGCCAATAACCGCTTAATAGATAGCAAAGATTTTGACCGTGATGGAAAATTATTGAAAAGGTGAGGTTATTTAAGTTATTATCAGGGCAGATTGGAAATAACTAATTTTTAGAATGATGCACTCTTTTGGTGTCTTGGATTGCCAAGTAATAATTACTTCCAAAACCTATAATTAAAGCCAAACAGGCAAAAATGAAAATACTATTGCGAACATTCATGACGAGTGGCACATGCATCGCATACCATGGCCTGACGAATAATACTTCAAGAGCAATGACGAGGGCAGAAAGGAAGAATAGAAAGACACCACCTGCTCGAGCATAATTCAGGAGTGCTGGCCTGGCTTTCAGCCGGCATTTTTGATACAAAAGCATGGCGGTTTGATCTTCGGGATACATCCGATAGACTTGGGTGACGACATACTCTGCTTTGGTATAATCTTGCGTGTTGAAAAGTGAAGCTGCTTTGCGGAAGAGCATTTTTTGGAAAAGATCTTGATTACGGTAGAACTTGATGTTGTGGTTAATGGATTTTTCAATGACCACATCCACTAAGGTGAGGTGCTTTCGGTAAGCACCAATCTCAAAAAGTGCATCTACATAAGCAACCAACATTTCGAAAAACTCTTCAAAATCGAGCCTTAAAATTTTAGACTCTTCTTTTTCATAAAAACGGACAATTTCTCGATGCGCCGAAGGTTCAATGGCCTTGAACTTTCGGTAGACTTGGGTATAATATGTAGGATTAAAAAACTCCATCAGTTGTCAATATGTCCAATATAAGGGAATTGGGAAAAAAATGTTCAGGAAATATTGAAAGGAATGGATGTTTGTAATCGGTTTTACTTTTAAATGATACTTTGCATTTAATCACCACGCAAAGCTTCTACCGGATTCGCCTTTGCAATTCGGATGGCTTGTAATGAAACGGTCGCAGCAATTAGCAAAAAAGTCAGCAGCATGGATAGGAAAAATATATCCCAGGATATAGCAATTCGATAAGCAAAATCTCTTAACCATTGTTGCATCAGATAATAAGCAATCGGGATACCTAAAAGAAACGCGATGATCAATAAGTTGCCAAATAGTTGTGTCTGTAAACGAAAGATATTGCTGACCGAAGCACCAAGTACCTTTCGAATACTCAATTCCTTTTTTCGGTTTTCCGCAATGAAAGAAGTCAAGGCCAGAAGCCCCAAACTAGCAATAAAAATAGCCATGATGGTAAATAGAACAAAGGTTAATCCGACCCGTCGCTCCGCTGTATACATCTGATCAAACCGTTCGTCCATAAAATTATAGCGCAGTGGCTGATTGGGGGCGAAGGCTCCCCAAAGGCCCTGTATTTCTCCTAGTAAATTTTCATAATTATCTGATTTCGTTTTGATAATGGTGGAGCTTATCCTTCGTAGATTGGTTTTGTGAAAAGCCAAAGGCAAAATATTTTGTCGCATCGAGCGGAAATGAAAATCTTCAACAATACCAACAACCTGGAAGTTTTGCTGATTGATTTGCAAAGGTTTGTCCAATACATCTGCATAACCCAACATTTTGGCAGCCGTTTCATTAAGGATGATGGCATTACTGTCTAAAGAGCCATTAGCCGAAAAGTTGCGTCCTTCCTTTAATTGCATGCCTAAGGTTTCCAAATAATCCTCATCGATAAACCAACGGCGTAATTCTACTTCCTTGCTTCCAGCAACGGAGTCTGGATGCTGAAAAGTAGAGCCATTCAGCCGGTAACCATCTACCGGGATATAACTACTTAAAGTAACCGATTCTATATCAGACAATTGTTGAAGCTGTGATTTGAAGGTGGTTATCTGTTCGCCAATAGCGTAACTGTCTTCCAAGATGATGACCCGCTCTCTGTCAAATCCAAGGTTCTTGTCTTGGATATAGTGCATCTG
>CAXIDD010000460.1:0-4835 GCA_964021975.1 uncultured Saprospirales bacterium
AATATTTGAAGATCAATATGGCGGCTGCCGAATCTCTTCCAATGTAGGGACTTATCAAACCAGCAAACACTTACATTGGTATGTCCACTATGGGAAAAGGTTGGTTGGGGAGGAAGACCATGCCGGGCATTAATTGAGCAGCTATTTGAAGTAAATAAATAAATTTCAAGCATTTGATAATGAGCACTTTACTGCTGTTAAGCGGTAAAGTGCTCGTAATTTTTTACAAAATTTGTCAAGGCTTAAACGATGAATTCACACGATTTTAGTCGTGTAATTAGGATATCCTATTGCGTATTAGTTACAGCTCAGGATATCTATTATTCATTTTTTAATCTATAAATTTTGTAACATGAAACAGAAAATTAAAACTGTTGTATTCAGCCTCTTTGTCGCTCTATTAGGAGGTGTTTTGTTTACCGCTTGTGATCAAGATTCCTTTGACCTTAAAAAGGAAGGTACTTACCTGACCGTAGACGATTATGCCTCCAAATTGGTTGAAAGTACCATTGGAATTCAAGAGGACCTATGGGTACGCAATCGACAAATTTTTGACTTGCCTGATCGATTTTCTAAGGAATTAAGTCTACTAAGTAAAGTGACTAATTACGGAGAATTAGAAACTTTAATTAACACTACGGCACTAGATCTGGATTTATCTAAAATAAATGCTAAGATCATTTTGCTAGAAGAAGTTTCAGAAGCTTTATCACAAAATGCATTCTCAGAAGAAAATTTATTAGGGAAAGTAAATACTCAAAGTCGAGACCTCGACTGGTTGGTAGAGGAACGAATGACCCTACGCAGAGATCGTATGTCTTGCTTGAGGGATTATGATGCTTCCACCTACAAAATTCTATTAGGTGAAATCTCCTGCTTCACCGCCTCCGTTATAAGAGATGGAGGGACTTCTGCTCCTGTTTGTGCCGTTTCGGCATTGACCGCTTTAGTAGGGGCTAATATTACCTACAATAATTGTTTGGCGCAAGCTAGGACTACAAGTACTTACACTACCACAAGGTAAGAGCTTATTTTTTCATTAATAAAAATTGAGAACAATGAAACATTACATCATACTTTTAATTTTTTCCATTTTCATGGCTAGCTGTACGGATAATATTAGCCAGGACAATAAAGTAGATCATTTATCTACTATCGCATCTAGTAAACTTTACCATAATTATGGCCAAGCCATCACCAAGAATCTAAATGATACTCGAAAAGGGCTTTATGATTTAGATGCAATTATGACCTATGTCAATGAGAATCATGCAAACGCAGCCAACCTTTGTGAACTTGATTTTACCAAAAGCTCTGTGCCAGGCATAGATATTTACTTGGACAATGTTTGTTCTATCCACCAAGCATTGGAATCATTGAGGCGTAATCTTCCAGCTTATACACAATTAGATAAAGAAGAAAAAGTCCGGGTTCACGAAATTTATGCTGCTGAATTTAGAAAATCTACAAATATTTTTTTTAAATTAAATAATTAATCCAATGAAAAAGTATATACTTATTACTTTATGTTGCTTGACTCCATTTTTTACGAACGCAGGTAGTTGTTATGGAGATTGGTTTGGATGTTTGGCGACAGCATCGAATCCTGTTCTGATTCTTATTACGATTGTATAATTGAATTTTAAATAATTTTTTCCCTTTAGATGCGTATCACTTGGATACGCATCTATTTAAAATCTAGACAGTATGAAAAACACTTCCATTTGGTTCTATGTGCCTAATATAATTTTTTTAGTTCTCCTTTATGGGATTTTGCGATGGGATGAGACTATTTTCTGGGAAGGAGATAAGGATTATGTCCTCATTTTTTTAGGTCTATGCACCATAGTTATCTCTTTATTTATCCGATTGAAAAAACTGGATCAGCATAAAAAAGAATATTATTGGGTTCACTATTTACTGTTAGGGGTTTGGATCATTTTCTTTTCCTTGACGCTATTTTAGCCGATTTAAAAAAGCCTTAAAAATTTTGATAATATCCACTCATTCTTCAAATAGTTTATAAACCGAATGAAGCCTCTTCTAATGTTTGAAAAGCGTTCAGATAAAGCAATTGAATGGGAGAAGAAATATATGGGATAGACAAAGACCATGCCCATCCACGGGCAATTGAATTGGTGCCTGAAGATTTCTTCTGGAGTTGTATTGATGAGTTGGCTCCTTTTGGTTCTGATGAAGGGGATATAGCTTTAGCGGAGTATAGAGATTGGAAAAAAGAGCATCCAAATCAGCCGAATTATTCTTGCTTAAAATGGATCATAGAAGAGCTTAGTGAAAAAGGAATAAAGGATTATAATGAAAAAATACTCGATAGTACCTTGATAAGATCACAGATTGAAGACAAGGATTTTGATGATCATTACTATCTGTTTGTTGTAGATGCTTCAGTAATTAGTACTGGGTTTGGACAACTAGTTGATGAAGGAGAAATTGATGCTATAAACAAACCAATCATTCAATTAGCGATACGTAGACAGAAAATATGGGCTGAATTATCTGATTGGGGGTATGGAGAGGAATATATCAATAACCTTCAGGTCTTAGAAAGGGTTTTGGAAGTAGCATAATGGGATGCCTTCCAGATTGACCAGTAAATTTCGGTAATAAAAAAATCTCCAAACCAGAAAACCATCAAACCATAATAAAGACCTACCTTTGCCAAATGGCACAACAAAACAAAGGTCAGGACGCAATTCTGAAGAAATTAGGTATCAAAGCACTGAATCCAATGCAATTGGAAGCACATGCGGCTATTTTTTCTCATGAAGAAGTCATTTTATTGTCTCCAACGGGGACGGGAAAAACACTCGCATTTTTACTGCCACTCTTGAATGACTTAGATCCTACTTTAGAACAAGTTCAAGCATTGATCTTAGCACCGTCACGAGAATTGGCCATCCAGATCGAGCAAGTAGCGCGCGAGATGGGTAGTGGTTATAAGGTGAATGCGATCTACGGTGGCCGTGCCAACTCCAAGGATAAAATAGACTTGAAACAACCGCCAGCCATCCTTATTGGTACGCCGGGTAGAATTGCGGATCATTTCCGTCGTGGAACCGTTTCTACGGATTATATCAAAACCTTGATTTTGGATGAGTTTGACAAATCCTTGGAGGTAGGGTTTGAAAAAGAGATGAAAGAAATCGTATTTAAAATACCTAATGTAGAAAAGAAAATTCTGACTTCCGCTACTCAACAAGTAGAAGTACCCACCTTCTTAGGTTTACAACAACCCAAAAAACTCAACTACTTAAAAGAAGGCCGACTCAACCTTAAGTTGCGGACGATCCTCACCCCTACGATTGATAAATTAAGTGGTTTGGAGCAATTGTTACGTCATTTGGGAGATGGACGAGGCATTATTTTCTGCAACTTTAAAGATACCATCCAGTTTGTTAGTGATTTTTTGACGGAAAAAAACATCGCCCACGCTCGCTTCTACGGAGGCCTAGAACAACGGGATCGCGAACGTGCTCTAATACGTTTCCGAAATGGGACACACCGAATTTTACTGGCAACCGATTTAGCTGCTCGTGGCATTGATGTACCCGCACTAGATTTTATCATCCACTATCAGGTTCCTTTTAAATTAGAAGAATTTGTCCATCGGAATGGACGTACTGCACGTATGCAGGAAGATGGTACTGCTTATATTCTACTGTTTCAAGAACATACCTTAGCCGATTTTATTGAGGGCGCTAAAATCATTGATCTACCAGAAGATCAGTCTCTACCACCGGCAAGCCCCTGGGAAACTTTATTCATCTCAGGTGGTCGAAAAGATAAAATTTCAAAAGGCGATATTGCCGGATTATTCTTTAAACAAGGTGGCCTAGAGAAAGGGGAACTAGGAGTGATCGAACTCAAGCAAGATTGTGCTTTTGTGGCCGTACCGCGAAAAAAGGTCCAATCACTTGTCAAAACCTTGAATAATAGTCGGCTAAAGAAGAAAAAGGTGCGAATTACACTTTTGGAAGAGTAAAATAGAGGACTTGCTAAGAACCTGTTATGGTGATAAAGTTTAGCGATTAAACACTGATATTTTCCTAGTTTTGGGGAAAATCATCCGACGTTTTCTTATTTCTAAATCCTAAACGTATCCACAAATGCGAACCTTTATCTTCTGTTTGTTATTCCTAAGTACCCTATTATTACCGGCCCAAGAACAATATGAATTCCCTTCTTTAAGTCCAAAAGGTACGATCACTCAAGTAGTCGGAAACACTACTTTTAAGGTATCTTACGAACGTCCATCAGTCAGAGGACGGAAAATATTTGGTGGCCTGGTACCCTGGAATAAAGTTTGGCGTACAGGTGCGGCTTATTGTACTAAAATCAGTTTTGATCAGGATGTTATTTTCGGAAAGCAAATGGTCAAGGCAGGAAAATATTCACTGTTTACCATTCCAAACCCAGATGAATGGACCGTTATTTTGAATACAGACACTACGCTATATGGTAGTTACGACTATGATTTGTACAAAGATGTTTGCCGTTTCAAAGTGAAGCCAAAACACAGTAGTCGATTCTTTGAAGCAGTGACTATTGATATTGATGTCGTTCCCATTAATGCCCATTTTTACATTGACTGGGCCAATACGCAAATTGATTTTCCGGTAGAAACCAGCACGGATGCTTTGGTCGATGAGTTCGTGAAAACGGAAATCCTAACTTATAAAAGTAAGATAGCTGATGAATACACCTCTGTAGTGGGCCATTGGATGTTTCAAGGCCGAAATTATTTTGCGGCTATCCCACTTTTAGAAAAAGCCATCGAATTAGATCCCTATTCAGGCTGGGCGCATAGATTGCGT
>CAXIDD010000461.1:0-4823 GCA_964021975.1 uncultured Saprospirales bacterium
TTCCACCTTAGTTTGGACTTCAGGAAGAGGTATACTTTCAACAATAGTTGTTTTTTCAGGCCCCTTACTTAATTCAGGCGTTTTTTTTTCTGGTATCTCAGCAGTAGCCCCCTCTGAGATAGCAACCGCCCGATGGATATAGGTCATCTTAATTAGGCTCATTTCTACGTGCAGACGTTTATTCCGAGCCGTTTTATAGTGGATATCGCAATCGTTTGCCAAATTTAGGGCTGTCAATAGAAAAGTAGCTGGCGTTTTGGCCGCTTGTAATAGATATCTTTGCTGCAAGCCTTCACTAAGTGTCAACAAACTGATTGTACTTTGATCTTTGCCCATCAACAAGTTCCGAAGGTGCTCCGCTAGACCACCTAAGAATATATCTGGATCAAAACCTTTCTTAAGGATTTCATCAAAAATCAACATAACGGCTGAAATATCTTCTAGCAGTAGGGCATCCACAAACTTAAAGTAGTAATCATAATCCAGGACATTGAGGTTGTCAATGACATCTTGATATTTGATTTCCTTACCGGAAAAAGCCACGATTCGATCAAAGATAGATAGTGCATCTCTTAGTGCACCATCTGCTTTTAGGCCAATCACATGTAGAGCTTCTGGATCTACTTGAATACTTTCTTCCGTACAGATTTGTTGCAAATGATCCACCATTGACTGTACCTGTATCCGCTTGAAGTCAAAGATTTGACAGCGGGATAAGATGGTCGGAATTATTTTGTGTTTCTCCGTGGTCGCTAGAATGAAAATCGCATAAGGCGGTGGCTCCTCAAGGGTTTTCAAAAAAGCATTAAAAGCTTGTTGAGATAGCATGTGCACCTCATCAATAATAAAAATCTTGTATTTTCCTTGCTGAGGCTGAAAACGCACTTGCTCAATTAAGGCCCGAATGTGCTCTACACTGTTATTAGAAGCCGCATCTAGTTCTGTAATGTTAAAGGAAGCATTTTCATTAAAGGACTGACAGGAAGAACAAGTGTTACAGGGCTCAAAATCTGCCCCTACATTTTGACAGTTGAGAACTTTTGCTAAAATCCGAGCACAAGTAGTTTTACCAACACCGCGAGGACCACAAAACAAAAAGGCGTGCGCCAAATGATCACTTCGCAAGGCATTCTTGAGTGTATTGGTCACATGCTCTTGCCCCACAACGTCTTCAAAACGATGTGGTCGGTATTTTCGTGCGGAAACAACAAAAGTGCTCATTTTATAGATCGGTTTGAACGCACAACATTCGTCGTGATTTTTGTATTTTGCGGTTTTCAAAGTTACAAAAATTAGTAGTATAAAAGGGGATTATTTTATGCAAAAACTTAGTTTCGTATTTAAACTAAGTCAGCTTTTACTTGTTAGCCTTATATACTTCGTTTTATCAGACCATAAATTTAGTCCATGAAGATTGCAATTGCTCAATTAAACTATCATATTGGTAATTTTGCCGGTAACCTAGATAAAATGCTAGCTGCTGTTGAGCAAGCCAAAACACAAGGAGCAGATATTGTTTGCTTCGCAGAGTTGGCAACTTGTGGATATCCACCCAGAGACTTTCTGGAGTTTGATGATTTCATTCACCTAGCGGAAGAGACCATACAGAAACTAGCAAAAGCAGCTCAGGATATTGCCATTGTTGTTGGCTCTGTCAGCAAAAACCCAGTAATTGAAGGCAAAGACCTATACAATTCTGCTTATTTTTTAGCAGATGGCCAGGTCCAGCGAGTTCAGCATAAAACACTCTTGCCTACTTATGATATCTTTGACGAATACCGCTACTTTGAGCCGGCTTCTGAATGGAATATCATCGAATATAAAGGCAAACGAATTGCACTAACCATCTGTGAGGACCTGTGGAATTTGGGTAATGAAAACCCGATGTACACCATCTGCCCAATGGATGAATTGATCAAACAGGCACCAGATGTCATGATCAATGTTTCTGCTTCTCCATTCTCCTGGAAACATGCTGAAAGCCGCATCAAAGTACTTAAGGCAAATGTCGCTTCTTACCAACTACCTTTGTTTTATGTGAATCAATGCGGTGCTCAAACGGAAGTTCTCTTTGACGGTGGTTCTTTGGTCCTTTCTCCAGATGGTGTGGTCTATGATGAATTGACTTACTTCCAAGAAGAAATAAAGGTTTATGAATTAGCTGAAGTTAAAAAAGGACGTCCTGCGCAGGAGCAGGATAAAAATAAAATGCAATTAATCCACGATGGTATCGTGATGGGTATCCGGGACTACTTTGGTAAACTAGGTTTCAAAAAAGCCATTTTAGGTTTGTCTGGTGGCATTGATTCTGCTTTAGCTACGGTTTTAGCGGCAAGAGCATTGGGCAATGACAATGTCCGGGTGATCTTGATGCCTTCTCAATTTTCTTCAGACCACTCGGTAGAAGATGCGCGGGAGTTGGCCGAAAACCTGGGGGTACAATACGATATCATCCCTATCGAGCCCATGTATTTAAGCTATATGGATGCCCTAAAACCGCATTTTTGGGCCAAATCTTTTGGCCTTGCAGAAGAGAACATCCAAGCACGCGTACGTGGCATGCTACTCATGGCCTTCTCCAATAAATTTGGCAACATCGTTTTGAACACCTCTAATAAAAGTGAAATGGCCGTTGGTTATGGTACTTTGTATGGAGATATGTGCGGTGGCTTATCGGTCATTGGAGATATTTATAAAACAGAGGTATTTGAACTGTGTCGTTTCATTAATCAAAAGGCACCAATTATACCAGAAAACATCATTAATAAGCCTCCTTCTGCCGAATTACGACCGGATCAAAAAGATTCAGATAGTCTGCCTGACTATGAAGTGTTAGATCAGGTGCTTTATCAATACATCGAAAAACAGACGGATCCTCAGGACATTATTGCTATGGGCTTTGATGCCCAATTAGTCAAGCGCATTTTAAGGCTAGTCAATATCAATGAATTTAAACGTTATCAAACAGCCCCAGTCTTACGTGTCAGTGAGAAAGCTTTTGGTATGGGACGCCGGATGCCGATTGTTGGGAAGTATTTGGCGTAGAGCCGTCAAATCAATATATAAACTGTTATTTATCTTTTAAAAGTTGTATTTTAGGTTTAGAAGTTGTTCAAATTTAAAACCGTATGGATACAACAGCACCACAATTAATTAGCCAAAATCAGTACCTACTTCAAGAACGCCAATCGGCAGAAAGGAAGGAGTACGAAAATGGAACATTAATTGATATGGGAGGAGCTAGTCTAGCACACGTTCGGATTGTGCGCAATTTATTGACTTCTTTATGGGTACAATCGCAGCAAATAAGCGATTTAGAGATTCTGAGTAATGATATGCGCGTACACGCTCCATTAGTCCAATCCTATTTCTATCCAGATGTCATTGGTGTCTTGGGAGAACCAATTATGCTGGATGAACAGTTCGACAACCTGACCAATCCGTCTTTTATCATCGAAGTCTTGTCCGAAGGTACTGAAACACGTGACAGAGTCCGTAAATTTGAAGCTTATCGTAGTATTCCTAGCTTTCAGGAATACTTATTGATCAGTCAGAAAGAAGCAAAAATTGAGTCTTTTTACAAAAATGAAATAGGCGATTGGGTAATTCGGGAACCGAATATTGGGTTGGAGACTGATTTTCAATTTCAAAAGCTAAACTTGACCTTAGCATTAGCGCAAATTTATGAGCAGGTACAATTTTCTTAATATTCGCCTTCCTCAAAAAGCAGCCACCTCCAAATATTCTCCAACACCTAAATCATCTATCCTAATCTGATCGATTCGCACCCGCACTAGCCTTAAAGTAGGGAAACCTACGGCAGCGCTCATCTTACGAACTTGCCGATATTTCCCTTCAGTAAGGATAATAGACGCCCAGCTGGTTGGTCCATGGTCATCACTTCGTATTTTTTTACTTGGGAATGGGAGTACAGGATCCTTCCCAAGACTAA
This sequence comes from uncultured Saprospirales bacterium, assembly GCA_964021975.1. Lineage (GTDB taxonomy): Bacteria > Bacteroidota > Bacteroidia > Chitinophagales > Saprospiraceae > DATFKA01. The sequence goes on from CAXIDD010000461.1 coordinate 3,953, forward strand.
AGGCCTTACAAGGTAAAGTATCGTAAGGGTTACCATAAATACTTATTTTCAAGCCTGCTTGTAATTGAGCTATGGCCTCCTCTGTAATGATGCCGTCTACCTGAATGTAATACTCTTTTTCAAGCTTATTACTGCGTATTTGCTCACTCACCTTCCCGTCTGTCGTTAACAACAACAAACCTTCAGACCGCTCATCCAAACGTCCAATCGCCATAGTCCCTTCGGGAAACTCGCCGAGTGCGCCTAGTAACTTTTTATTTCTCCGCTTGTTTTGGTTGTTCACAAATTGGGAGAGATAACCTGCTGGTTTGTGGAGGATAAAGTGCCGGTGTTGCTGAGTTAGAAGCATTTTTTACCTTAGGTTTTCCTTTTTAATGCTTCCATTTTATTCCACAACCACCAGAAGGATACTGCAGCTCTGTCACCGGTTCGCCAGCTAAAACAGTATCTATCGCTGCGCTTAAATCTTTCCCGGTTAAAGGTTGATCATTGCCTGGTCTGGAATCATCCAACCGACCGCGATAAGCCAAATTTAGGTCTCCATCAAAGACATAGAAATCTGGTGTACAAGCTGCATCATAAGCTTTGGCTACGTTTTGAGTTTGATCGTATAAATACGGAAAAATGAAATCATTATCAATAGCGTTTTGTTTCATTAATTCTGGTCTATCTTGTGGATAATTTTCGACATCGTTACTAGAAATAGCAATACAATTAATACCTTTTGAAATGTAATCTTTTGCCAACTGAGCTAATTGTGCATTTACATGAATTACAAACGGACAATGATTACAAATAAAAAAAATCACAGTTCCTTTTTCTCCTTTTAAATCATCGAGAGCATAGTTTTTGTTATCGATTGTATTTATCA
>CAXIDD010000462.1:0-4807 GCA_964021975.1 uncultured Saprospirales bacterium
CAATGCCATTACTCAAACTAATGAGTACGGTGAGGTTATGAAAATTGCCGCCGAAAAAGGGCAGTCTTTATCCAAACTTTATCCGGATGGCAATCGCTTGGGGGAACAAATGCAGACGGTGGTTAAATTAATTTCAGGAGGTCTCCAAACTAAGGTTTACATAGTCCGTTTGGGTGGGTTTGATACGCATAGTGACCAAGTACAAAGTGGAGATGTAACTAAAGGCCGGCATGGTAGTTTGCTAGAGACTTTGTCTGGAGCTATTGCTGCTTTTCAGGATGACCTGAATTTGTTAGGTTTGGAAAAACGCGTGGTAGGAATGACCTTCTCTGAGTTTGGACGTAGAATTCGGTCCAATGGTAGCCTAGGAACAGACCATGGAACAGCAGCACCTTTGATGGTTTTTGGAAGTTGTGTACAATCTGGAATCATGGGTAATACGCCCGATTTGCCAGAAGAAGCGTCCGTAGGAGATGGGGTAAGTATGCAATATGACTTTAGAAATGTCTACGGTTCTATGCTACAAGATTGGTTTGGTTTAGAAGAGGAGCGCATTCAAAATTTGTTGTTTCCAGATTACACTTATATGCCAATTTTGACAAGTTGTAGTATATCTGTATCCACATCGAGTCATTTTTTACAGAATTCTGTAAAAATATTCCCACAACCAGCTAGAAATCAATTGAATATTGCCTTTCAAGTGGATCAATTTAAAGATGGCCGTTTAAGTGTGTTGGATATTTATGGGCGCACCTTAAAAGTACAGCCCTTACAGAATTTAGCGAAAGGAGCCGTCCAAATTCGTTTGAACATTAACCGTTTGCCGAAAGGCCAGTATTTGCTAAGAATAGAATTGGGAGATTCTTCGGTGACCAAGCAGTTTGTTAAGCTCTAGCAAGCAATTGATAAAATGGTGAGTTATTGAATTATAAAAGTTTAATTTTAGTAGTTCAACAATTCACCATTTTTTTATTCATTATTGACTAATATTCGCCATCCTCATCGTCACCACCTCTTTCACGGGTGCCACCTTTACGCTTTTTCTGATTCAATCGGTAGTTGAGTGTCACGGTTGCTTGTCTAGGTCTTCTTTGATATTCAGACTCTGAGAAGAAAAATTCTCCTTGGGCAATACTTCTGTAAATGCCGCATTGAAGATGTCTCGTACACCTACGGTAAAAGTACCCTTGCCTTTAAAGACATCTTTGCTAAGCGCAAAGTCAATAGTAGTTAGAGATAAAGAACGCCCCTGTGTCGTATTACGTGGCGCCCGATAATTGGCTCTCAGCTGCAAGTCAAGTGCCTTTTTAATGGTAAACCTAGAATTGATTCTAGTAAACCAGGTCACAGCATCTTGGTAAAGGTCTTCTCTAAAGTTGGTTCCATCCACAATTTCTCTATAGAAATTGGCACTACCATTAATGCGCCACCATTCTGTAGGATCAACCGTATAGATGAATTCAAAACCATAAGCATCTGAAGTAGCTAAATTTTCTGGTTGCCGAACTGTGATGAGCTCTCCGTTTTCTTGGAAAAGGCTCTGTATACGTTCTATAACTCCAGTTGATCGACGATAATAAACACTTGAACTGATACTGGCCTTATCCCAATATTTAATATGACTTGCCTCAAAAGAGTGGGTGAATTCAGGATCTAAATTTGGATTTCCTCTAAAAATATTTCTAGAATCCGAGAAAGTGAAAAATGGATTCAAATCTCGGAACCTTGGCCGGCGTAATCTCCTGCTATAGCTCAATTGTATACTGTTACTTGCAGACAGGTCATAAGTGAAAAAAGCAGAAGGGAATAAGTTGATATAATTCCGATCATTCACTTCGCTGGTTTGTAATAATTCGGTTAAGACGGAGGAGTATTCAGCACGAAGCTCAATTTGATAACTCACACGTCCTTTTTTATTGCCTACATTGGCATAAAGTGCTTGAATATTTTCATCATAATTAAAGTCATTACTCAAGTTGGTCAGTACATTCCAGGTATCATCTGCAAATTGCTCCACTAGATAGTCATTATCTATGCGGCGTAGAGAGCCAAAGTAACCCATTTCAAATTTTCCATCATCGGCAAAAGGATAGGTATAGTCAGAGCGAAATAACAAACTACCTTCGCCTTCTTTATTTGCAGCGCGTTGTAATAGATTGTCTCTATCTACTTGATTTAAGTCACCATCAAAGAACAATTCTTCAAACTGAGAGAACTGATCCTCTACACTAGAACGATACTGGATTGAGTTACTCCATTCGTGTCCATCCCGCTCGTAGGTTTTTTTATGATTGATAGAAAACTCTAGGTTAGGTTCAATTTCTTGAGAATCTTCTGAACAGGTTGATATTCCAGTAAGATTACCTGGAAAGTCATTTTCGTAATTGCGGTAAATGAAATCTGATGTATTGTTATTATTACTGCGACGCAAGGCAAAAGAAGTAGTGATCGTATTCTTCTCATTGGCAAAGTAATCCGCCCCGAAACGGAAATTATGGGATTGTCCGCCCCGTACTCGATCTCCCGTTTGATCTACAAAGCTAGTAGTGCCGTCCTCCCTGTAGAATTCCTGGTAGAGGTTTCTAATGGTTGGCCTTTGCCGGTGATTGTAACCGTAGTTTGTAAAGAAATTTAATTTATCTTTTCTATAGTTAAGGTTAAAAGAAACACCAGCTGATTCAGGTAGCCCACCAGTCAAATCAAAGGAACCGTTGAAACCTTGTCTGCGATCTTTCTTCAAAATAATATTGATGATACCAGACATACCCTCTGCTTCATAACGAGAAGAAGGATTGGTAATGACTTCTATGCGGTCAATTAGGTTGGCTGGTAAAGATCGTAAACCATCCGTTCCTCCTACCCCAAGTAAACTCGATGGTTTGCCATCAATTAAAATGCGAACGCCAGAACTACCACGTAGACTGACTTCTCCCTCTACACCCACCTGGACAGAAGGAATATTATCCAATACTTCAGCCGCAGAGCCACTAGTGCTAGCTAAGTCTTTTCCAACGTTAAATATTTTTTTATCCAATGCCATTTGCATGGTACTTTTTTCAGCTCTAATTTCGATGGCTTCCATCACTTGAGCCTCTGCGGCTAGTGCTATTTTTCCCAACTCCAAGGTTTGACCTTCAGTGAGTGTCAAGTTGTTGAAATATTGAGCTTGATAACCTACAAATTCAGCTTTCACCAAATAAGTACCAACTTTGGTATCAATTGAAAACCGACCGTCTAAATCTGTCACTACACCTTTCAGTAAACCTGAATCTTGAGGCGAAAGTAAAGTGACGGTGGCAAACTCTAAAGGACTGCTCGCGTCCTGATCGGTCAAAGTACCCGTGATGGTTTGGGCATTTAAGCTTACGTTTGATATTAAGCTTAATAGCAGAAGTGTTAAAAGTAGAATACGTTGTTGCATGATTGTAATCGTCTGATACTATACCAAATAAAGATTAATAACAACAAAATAACAGGGAAAATATATGCAAGTTGTGACAAAAACCTAAAGGAAGGTAAAACGATGCCAGATGACTATTTTAGGGGCCAAAATGGCGTTGGTCTGGTTTTTACGAAACCATTGACTGATATATTTTCGTACTTAGCATTGAAGGATATTCTGAAGAATTATTAACTTAACAAAATGACGATTAGTATTGTAATTCCTACCTGGAATGAAGCGGCAAATATTGAACAACAATTGCAACATTTAAGCCAACTGGAAAGTCCGTCCTTGTTGAAGGAGATCTTGTTAATTGACGGTGGTAGTACTGATGAAACGGTGGCAATCGCTAAAAATATGGGAGCTACCGTTCACATCTCTCCTAAGAAAGGAAGAGCATGTCAAATGAATTATGGTGCAAAATTAGCCAAAGGGGATATTCTATATTTTGTCCACGCAGATGTCCAGCCACCAAAGTCTTGTTTAGAAAATATTCTGACTTCTATCCAAGATCAAAAGTGTATTGGCTGTTTTGCCTACAACTTTAAATCTAAATCCAGGTTATTAAAAATGAATGCATTTTTCACCCAATTTGATTGGATGACTAATGGTGGAGGTGATCAGACTTTATTTATTTTAAAAGAGCGATTCGAAGAATTAGGTGGTTTTGATGAACAATTACCTATTATGGAGGATTTTGAATTTGTGTGGAGGGCTAAAAAACGTAAATACACCATGCATTTGGTTAAAAAACGCGCTTTGGTTTCTGCTCGAAAATATGAACAAAACAGTTACTTGAAAGTACAGTTGGTCAATGCATTTACTTTCCTTGCTTTTCGATGGGGCGTTTCCCCTCAAAAACTGGCGAACTGGTACCGAAAACAACTGTTTAAATAAATTAACCTTATGCAAGCGGAAGCTTTACTGCAACTGATTAAGAATAGACGTTCTATTTATCCAAATATGTATACGGATCGTCCAATTGACCAAACCACGATTCAGACGATTCTTGAAGCGGCCAACTGGGCGCCCAATCACCGGAAAACGGAACCTTGGCGATTCAAAGTATTTCAAGGAGTAGCTTTACAACGACTAGCAGATTACCTCGGAGATTATTATAAAAGTAATACGCCTGAGGCACTCTTCTCGGAGATGAAGTATAAGAAAACCATTAAAAAGCCCATACAGTCAGCTTGTGTGATTGCCTTGTGTATGCAAAGAGATGCTGAAGCCCGTCTGCCCCAATGGGAAGAAGAAGCTGCACTCGCGATGGCAGTACAGAATATGTGGTTGATGTGTACTTCCCTGGAAATTGGCTCGTATTGGAGTTCTCCAAAATCCAGTATTCAAGCACAAGAATTTCTA
>CAXIDD010000463.1:0-4804 GCA_964021975.1 uncultured Saprospirales bacterium
CGACTGCCAATAGACAGCTCCAAGGTTTGGATAGGGGCCATTCCATTTTCTACCCTGACCTCTTGAGGGTTCAAGATCAAACGCGCTCTAAAGGTATTCGGTTCTCCAGCTTCTGTAATATTAATTAACTGGGCGTCTTCGGAATCTCCATCTTCAACTTTAAAGCTTTCGATGTCCCAACCAAATACGGGAGCCACTTGATTAGTCAAGCTAAGGATTATAGTGTCGGGGCGCTCAACACTTGTAATGTAGACCCCATTATAACCTACTGGCTTAATTTCATTACTAGCACCGGTGGTCAGATAACACTGATTATCCGTCTGGTTGCAAAGGCTAACTAAGGAAGTACCACAACCCAATGAAGGTAGATTAGAAATGGATAAATTAAAAGAAGGATCACCATTCACCGCAAGATTTGTCTGTGCTGTCAGGTTCACGCTCAGCAACCAGAGGAAGGCAAAAAGAATATCCCGCTTAATACGGTAGCAAATGGATCTTTGAATAATAGGTTTCATGCTGTAATTTTTTGAGAAGAACTTTATTTCGTTTTAGCTCAAGTTAATTACACACTAAGCCGTTTATCTTTGGTTTTAAGTAAGCAGTAAGATTTAAAACATGAACAACAAAAATTGTAAGTGAGCAAAAATTGGTATAGGCAATTTCAACCTTAGTTTTTGATCAGATACATATAAAATATCCACAAGCACTGTTATATTTGTCTAATTACTTGTTACTTGACGGCAGGTAAGCATATAATAATGGCTGAACAAGAAATCACAGAGCATAATTTTTTAAAAAAATTAACTAGAATCATAGAAGATAATCTTCAAAACGAAGACTTTTCTATTGAGCAGTTGTGCCAGGCCATCAATTTAAGTCGGGCACAGTTACACCGAAAAATCAAAGCAAGTACTTTGCTTTCCACCTCTCTTTTTATCAGGAAAATCCGCTTAGAGAAGGCTAAGGAATTATTAGAGCACAGTGATCACAACATCTCTGAGGTTGCTTATTTAACCGGCAATAAAAGTCCGCAAAACTTTAGTAAGTACTTTATCGAAGCCTACGGCCTAAGTCCGAGTAAATACCGTAAAGCATTCCGGGAAAAGCAACAGCAAGAGGATCAAGAACCGAAGAAACCTGCAGCTACCGTACTTGCACCGATCCGCAATATTAGTTTCATTACCATTGGCTTATCCTGCCTGCTTGTCCTTGGCTTCCTAAGCAGGAAAAATTGGCTATCCTCTCAGGCGACAGCATCTAGTCGGTTTGTAGAAAGGGCTCCATTGATAGCCATACTTCCCTTTCAACATTCGGGTCAAGCAAGCAACGCATTCTTAAGTGAAGAGTTGGAAAAAGACCTTTTACATCAACTTTCTCAATTTGAAAATTTAAAAGTGGTATCTGAATCCTCTACCACACAAATAAAAGATCCCACAGAACGTATCCAACAAATTGGGGCGAGTTTTGGAGTGGATTATGTTTTACAAGGCAGTATACAGTCCAACAAAACCAAAATAAATATTAGTTTACAACTCATTAGCGTAGGTGATCATCAAGTAGTCTGGTCCAAAAAATATACCCGTTCTCAAAAAGCTTTGGTTGCGCTCCAAACGGAAATGGCCAGGACTATTGCCCTTGCCTTGAATCAAACCATTCCTCCTGCTTATGAGCAACAACTAGAAAAAGAACCAACCACGAGTACCAAAGCTTATACGGCTATGCTGCGTGGACGTCATTTAATGCGTAGCCGCATTAAAGATGATTTACTGAGGAGTCAACAACAATTCGAGATGGCCTTGAATTTAGATCCAGAATATTCAGAAGCCTACGAAGGGCTAGCCAGGGTCTATCATCTGATCGCTAATCTTAGATATTTTCCTGAAAAAACAGCCTTCCATAATCAATTAGCTGAAAAAAATGCCTTAAAGGCCATTCAGTTCGACCGAAGCAATGGAGGTGCTTATGCTATTCTTGGCGGTTTATACACCGATCAACACCGTTGGGAAGAGGTCATTTCTGCTTATAAAATTGCTATAGATTTACAGCCAAATGATGCCTTAACCAATTATTGGCTAAGCCTAGCAATGCGTTCTACGGGTGATTTGGAACAGGCTATCCTTTACAACAAAAAAGCAAGTGAGTTGGATCCTTTGCATCCGGTTATTCATGCTGGTTATGTTTATACCGCTGCCCTAGCTGAAAATTATGACCTTGCAGAAGACATCCTACAAAACGTAGCACCCTTTATGGAAAATTCTTTTCTATATTCTATGGTGAATGGCAACTTAATGCTGCGCAAAGGAGAATTTGAACAAGCCATTATTGCCTGTGAAAAAGCTTCAAAACTCAACCCAACCTTTAAACACGCAGAGTCCGATAAATTTTATTGCTTAGGAAAATTGGGCAATCAACAAGCGGTATTGAAATACATCCAATCGCTCGATTCAAGCAAAGGAATTGATTGCCTCCGAATGGCTAAAGCTTATATGGGCATGGATGATCCTCAGTCCGGCTTAAGCTATTTAAAAAAAGCGGCAGAGCTTGGCGTCATCAGTGATGACCTGATAGTAGAACCAATCTTTAGCATCCTGCAAGAAGAACCCGAATTTAGAGCCATTTTAAAACAATACAATTTAGATCAATTTTCTACACCTACAAGGCCTAGTCAGAGCCCCCTTTCAAGCATAAATCCGGCCGATGCAACAATAAACTAAATTTTGGAACAATAAACCAAGCAATTGCAACAACTTGCAATCTGTTGATTATCAGTTAGAAATACTTTTAAAATGTTTTTTTTAACCTTATAATCAATGTATTCATATGCCTCACCAAGGACAAAAAATAGTTGACAAATTTTCGGGAGATACCATAGAGTTTTTGGAAACTGCCGCTGACACCAACGGAGAAAGAATAACAATTAAATGGACTTTAGTTAGTAAAGGACAAACCGTTGATGATCATATTCACCTCCTTCAAAACGAAACTTTTAAAGTAACTGCTGGCAGATTGACTTGTATTCAAAATGGAGAAATAGTCCATGTTAACGCAGGAGAAGAGATTGTACTTCCTAAAAATACACCCCATAACCACTACAATGAAGATGATCAACCGGCTGAATATATTCAAGTAATCGAGCCTGCTTATGACCTAGATTACTTTGCAGAGAATCTGTTTGGAATGATCAATGACGGTATCGTCAAAGAAGGTAAAATGCCTTTTTTCCAGGCTATGATAACAGGGCAATATTTAGACTCTAAGACCTTCTTAGCGGCAATTCCTTTGAAACTTCAGCAAACATTAGCTGCAATACTCGGTCCAATTTTAAGAGTTTTTGGCTACCGGGCGCTTTATAAGAAGTACACCGATATCGAAAAATAAATAGCTTCTTAAATTCTTCAAGTTGTAACAATAGCGTTTCGGCCTTGTGATGTGCCGAAACCCTCCTTTACCTTTTAAAATCTGTCTTTATGAATCCTTATTCATTTTTATTAATCTTTTTAGGTTGTTTATCCATTACTAGTCTCCAGGCGCAAGTTGATTTTGGGGTCCGAGGAGGTATAAATTTTTCCACTACTTACGGCCCAATAGAGACCTTTAATGGGCAAGATCTGGAATCTCAGGAGTCGAATCCAGGTTTCCAAATCGGTGCACAATTTGGTGTAGATTTGAATGATCAGTTTAAGTTACTTGGGGAGTTCAATTATGAACAACGTAATTACGTCATCTCTTTTAATGTTGGACAAAGTATCCCGACCCCAGCTGGTGATGTCCTGGTGGCCGTGCAATCTGATTTTGAAAACCAATTTAGTTATTTGAGTCTTCCCGTTCTATTAGCCTATGGTGGTCAAAAGTTGCGAGTTTACGCAGGGCCAAGTGTCGCCTTACTACTCAAGGCAGTAGCGGATAACAAAATAACTACAGCCGTGACCTTACCTGATGGTTTACCCTCTAATACGCCAGGTCTTCCCCAAAGTGGCGTTTTGGAAACGGAAGTAGACTTTATTAATGATGCACCCTATGATGATGAAGGTGCTTTTATCAATCGGGTAGATCTTGCGGCTAACTTAGGTCTAATGTACCAATTTACAGACCGTTTGGCAGCTGACCTTCGCATCAACCACAGTATCCTCGATACAACCAATAATGATTACGACGTCAGTCTAGTTAACCAATCGCCCCGTAGCGATAATGACTGGAACTTAAGCCTCCAATTGAGTGTCAATTATTGGTTTGGAAAGTAAATTATTCCAGACATGAAGGAAATTTCAAACAGGGTATGGGAAGTTTGAAACTTCGCATACCTTATTTACAGCTCCAATTTCATCGAAAAAAATTAGGTATAAGTAAGAAAAGGCAGCTCGATCTATCATTTTTTCACTAATTTGAAGCGATCATTAACTTTTGCATCAAATGCCTAAACCTAACAAATCTTTCCTTTTGTATACCGACATTGTGGACTATACCCAACTGCCTGCTGCAGACCTGTTTAACGGTATGGTTTCTCCATCTTACAGAATTATCAGGATTTTTAGCCGAGCGCAAACAGACTGTTTTCGCAGAAATGCTGCCAAAGGTCAATGACAAAATCACCGAACATTTATTGACCACCATTTTCACTGCCTACGCATCTTGAAAGATACAGATGCCAACACCAATCAGGAATTGTGCCTTCGATCCGATTTTCAGCGCTACATTAAAGAACAAGAGCGCTTAATTGAGAAGAAAAACGGTGATCAACCCATCACCAAACATGATTCACTCACGCGTATCATTATGGTTAATGGGCTGAAGTATGATTTTGAGA
>CAXIDD010000464.1:0-4783 GCA_964021975.1 uncultured Saprospirales bacterium
AAGGATCTCCGGGAGCTTATTATAATGGCCCGCCGATGGATGGTTCTCGAGGAGGAATTTTCTTTGCCAACCTTAGAAATGTCCATGAGTCTGTAAAATTTGGAATGAAAACACTAGCTTATCACGAAGGCATTCCTGGCCACCATTTTCAAATAGCCATCCAATCTGAATTGAAAGGCGTACCCATTTTTAGAACCATTGGCCTATTCACCGCCTACACAGAAGGTTGGGCCCTGTATGCAGAGCAATTAGCCTGGGAATTGGGCTTTTATAAAAATGACCCTTTTGGTAACTTAGGAAGGTTACAAGCTGAAATGTTCAGGGCCGTCCGCTTGGTGGTAGATACTGGTATCCATTATAAAAAATGGACAAAGGAAGAAGCCGTAGAATATATGGTCCGGAATACGGGCATGACAACTACTGAAGTAATCACTGAAATTGAACGATATATTGTCATGCCGGGTCAAGCTTGTGCTTATAAAATCGGTATGTTAAAAATATTGGAGCTTCGAGAAAAAGCAAAAAAAGAGCTAGGAGATGATTTTGATTTGACAAAATTTCACAATGTAGTGTTGAAAAATGGAGCAGTTCCTTTAAAGATTTTAGAAGAAATCGTTGATGCTTATATCAATGAAACATTAGCGGTAAACTAAGTGCCAAGCCATGAAAAACTTAAAAAATCAAAAGTTTGCCCAATTTCTGATGCTACATGAGTTATCAGAACGCAAAAAATTTAAAAAGCATTTAAGGAGTAGTTATCCTTCGAGTCAGCAGTTGCATGATCTTTTAGATTGGTTTTTACCACAGACTGAGGAAGATCTAGAAAAGTACACCTTAGAAGATTTACACAAGCTGTTTTTTTCTGAAGAGTCTTTTGATGCAAAAAAGATTAGTAACTTACTTTCTAGGCTTTATCTAGAGCTTCGATCCTTTACGATCAATCATAATCTAAGTTATTACCCAGCGTTGGAAAGTATTATGTTTTTGGATTTTTTACGCAGAAAAAATGCTACTGAATTATTCTCCAAAGAATATAAAACACTAAATCGGAATTATGATATCAAACCCAATTTAGGACACTGGGATGCCCTCTTTAAAATGGCTGGCCATTATACGCGTTTTTATTTTCCAGCCACCAGTACTTCTGAAAATGAAGACTTGCTATATGCTTGGGAATATTTACAGATTTATTCGGAAATCTTAAATCTTAAATTTTCAATTGCAGGTCTCAATCGCCAAGCATTACTGGGAACGACTGACCTTGATCCCATTTTGAATCATCCCGTTCTACAGGTTCCTATACAAACAGATAATGTTTTTTATCCTATCATACAGAGCTTAAGGCTATTATACAAACTCTACCTAGACCCTAATGTAGAAGTTTACCATCAAGCCAAACTCCATTACTTTAAATATTACGAGCAGTTGCCTTTATTTGATAAAAATCAAATCTTAAGGTATTTACTCAATGTAGCAATTGATCAGTACAAAAAAGGGAAATTGATCTTTTTCTTGGAAGTCTATGAAATGTTTAAATTTGGCTTGAGTTCAAAAGCCTTAATACACTCCAACGACCTTTCCTCTAATAATTTCATCAACATCATTGATATAGCATGTCTCGCTAAAGATTATGATTTCGCTAAAGACTTTTTCGAAAAGCACTTAAATTTAACCAAACCTTCTGAGCAAACCAGCAATCGACTTTTAGGGGAAGCCTTACTGGCATTTTCTGAAAAAGAATACGCGTTTGCCTGTCATTTGCTTCAACGGATTCATCCAGAAAACATCTTTATTAAAATCAAAGTTTTTGAGCTTAGATCCCGTATCCAATTTGAAGCAAATGATCAAGAAGCTTTATTTGATACGATTGAGAAATTCCGAGGTATGATATCTCGTGCTAAAAATCAGGGTGGTGAGCAGCTATTCTTACCTTACCAAAACTATTTAAAAATGCTGGTTGATTTAGCTAAAATACCACTCCTGAATCAGCAAAAACTGACGGAAAAATACCACGATTATCAGCCCATGAGTAACAACATTTGGCTGAATGAACAGATCCAAAAAAGAAAATAAATCACCTATTTGTAAGTTTGGAAGGGATTAAACTTCCAAAAAACAATCAATTCGGCTAAATTAGCGTCTTAATACACGTATTCAACTGACAATTATGAGAAAAGGATTCATCTTTATATTAGGTTTATTGGCTGCCACTACTTTGAGTGCCCAGTTACCAGTCTCCAATATTTATGTTTTTGATTTACAAAGAGACGCAGACAAAGACTCTTTATTCCTAGCCAAGCCCCGTTTTCTAACCAACTTTAATCGGACAGGCTACAACAATCACCCCCATTTTATTACGAATGAAGAATTGATGATTTCTTCTGGCACTGCTTTTGAAAGTCAGCCAGATTTATTCACGCTTAATGTCAATTCAAAGGTTCGTACCAAAATCACGGATACGCCCGCGGGGGAATACTCTCCACGTCGGATGCCAGATTATTTCAACTTTTCGGCGGTACGTATGGAATACCTGCCAACGGATACCCTGATTCGTTTGTGGCAATTCCCGATGGACCGCAGTAGCAATGGTCGGCCTGTGTTCAAAGACATTACTAATGTGGGTTACTATGCTTGGTTGAATAGTCGAGACATCGTATTGTACAAAGTTCAAAACCCCAATCAGTTGGTGAAAGCAGATATTTACGGCGGCACCGAAGAAGTCATTGCCCAAAATGTGGGCCGATGCTTTTTACCAGGAAGTGGTGGCACCTTAATCTATGTCCAAAAAAATGAAGGTGCTGATTCTGAAATCATGTTGTATGATTCGAGAGCTTATTTTGAAGATCAGAAAAAACGTAAAGTAGCACCGACACTTGCCGGAGCAGAAGATTTTGCGATGACCATGGGCGGTACCGTTTTAATGGCGTATGATAGTAAAATTTATACCTTCACCTTGGGTCAAGATGAAGAATGGCAATTACTGGCAGATTTGAGTGCTTACGGAATCAAAGGGATTTCTAGAATGGCGCTTAGCCCCAATGATGGTCGGATTGCATTGGTCGCTCAATAATCTATAATATGTGGCTTAGATTTTTGCTCCTGGCAAGCTATTTGCTTGGGTCGCCCACTGTGATGGCTCAAACTGATTTTAAAAAGGCTATAAAAAACCACAGAGCGGAATATAAGCAGGCCTTCTTAATGGAGAAAGGAGCACCTCTGGATTCAGCAGGTGTTCAAAATATTCGTTTCTTTCGACCCAAAAAAGCTTACCAAGTTGAGGCTTCTTTTACCTTACTAAAAAACAAGGAGCCTTTTGAAATGCCTACTTATGATGGTAAGGTGCAGCCTTATATTGCCTATGGTAAATTAAAATTTGTCCTAGGTAGAGATTCTTTAGAGCTGACTATTTATCGCAGTCTTCGTTTCCTCCGAATGCCAATGTTTCGAGATAAACTTTTCTTACCTTTTAAAGATCAGACCAATGCCAGAAGCACTTACGGCGGTGGTCGCTACCTCGACTTCAAAATTGGGGACATCCATGATGGAAAACTTACACTAGACTTTAACAAAGCTTACAATCCTTATTGTGCCTTTAGTGATGGCTATAGCTGCCCGATACCACCGTTTGAGAATCATTTATTGGTCAAGGTTAAAGCTGGAGAGAAAGCGTTTAGGGAGTGATGGTGAGCTTGTATGTTGTTTTCTGCTCCTTCCATAGTTGAATCAGGATTAACAGAATTAAAGAATTTGCAGGATTATGCGTTTACTACCTCGATGATCTTGCTCCCGTTTTGAAACAAACAGCGATCACTACGTACCCAAGAATTCTGGAAATTCTAAAATTCTAAAAATTCTGTTTCAAAAAACAATTGAGCAGAGACTACCGAAACACTAGATCGCCCTTCCAAAGTAAGCCCTGCCAAGCACCCGCAAATCCAACAGCCAATGATAATCCTTAGCATAAAAAAAATCGAGTTGGTGCTGTGTTTTCAGGGGAATGCTATTGGGACTTAATTGGTGAGGGATGACTCCCTTCCGGAGTTTGGGTAATTCGTTCGTTTCTGATAGGTAAGCAACCCATGTTTTTTGACCAATCAAAACCAATCCAGCATTAATTAAGAACCGACCAGCGTGTTTTAACCACAAAAAATGAATTGGAAATAAGACTATCGAAAACAGCGCTAGACCGATATCCAACACCCGCTTGCTTCTCCTTTGCAAAGGCTTATTGATTTGATAAGCCACATCTTGAGTATATAAATCTCCACTAGCATTTTTAGAGCTACTTCCAATAATGCTACTACTGCCAGGAGCCCAGGTCCGATAACTTAATTTGGGACCTAAACCTTGCATACTTTCCATAACCTTACTTGGTGGAATATCTGCTAAACAATAGATCAATTCGTTGGCCCGAAATCGCCGAACGTTAATGGCTAAATCTTTGACTGTACCCAGGGCTTGTTCTTCCTTTGATGGCCTTGGTGTGACCATACCCAGTAAATTTCTTTGTACGCGTACCTTCCCCAATAAATCTTGAACCTGCCCCGCGGATTCCTCACTACCAACTATAATTAAGCGTTTGTTCTGCGTTTCCCGAAAGGAAAAATCACTCCACCCCAACAAGCTTAATAATCCGCGGTAGGTATTTAAGAAAATAAGATTCCAAAAGGTCCCCAGCAAAATAAGCATTCGAGATGTTCGATATTCCATATCTAGAAACCCATAAATAGCTGCGATAATAACCGTACCAATGAGTATACCACTCACGATGCGACGAGCATTA
>CAXIDD010000465.1:0-4755 GCA_964021975.1 uncultured Saprospirales bacterium
TCTGGGCGGCCGACAAGCACAGGATGTATCTAATCAATTTCATTTATATGCACTTGAATGGACAAACGAAAAAATGATCTTTAGCGTGGATAATGTTGTACATTATGTCTACCATCCAGCCAAGAAAAGAGTGGCTAATTGGCCATTTACCTCTGACCAATATTTATTATTCAATGTTGCCATACAAGCCGATATTGACCCTGATTTTGTAGCGAGTGCTATGGTGGTTGATTATGTAAGAGTATATCAATAACTTGTAAGAGCCTATTCCAAAGCGTAGGAATAAATCGCCAAGTTGAAATACCTAAAAACCATATTCAAATGATTGCTAAAAACATTGATGAAGTAATAGAAATTCTGGAGCAGATTATACAAGAAACAAAGTCTGCAGAAAGTACGCTTGGTTACTTCGCAGCACTTTATCAAAAAGTAACCATCTGTGTAAAAGAGCGGTTGAACACCAACTATTTTGACGATGATGAGCGAATGGAAAAGCTAGATGTGGAATTTGCCAATCGCTATTTAAGGGCTTACGCAGATTATAAAGCAGGAAAAAAAGTGACCGACTCCTGGAGGGTTACTTTTGATATGGAGCAAAAAAGATCCATGATTGTACTCCAGCATCTTTTGTTGGGAATGAATGCACATATTAATTTAGATTTGGGAATTACGGCCGCAAGGATATCAATCGGTACTCCGATGGATGGATTAAAATCAGATTTCAATAAGATCAATGAAATTCTAAAAGACTTAGTCGAGGAAGTGCAGAATAACTTGGCGCAGATATGGCCAATGCTATTTAAGTTATTGAAATTTACTAATAAAATGGATGACCACCTAGTCAACTTCAGTATGGAATTGGCAAGAGATGGCGCCTGGAAATTTGCCAATGAATTGCATCAAGCAGAAGCCCCCGCAGTTCAAGAGGCTTTAATCGTAGACAGAGATCAAAAGGTCGCTAAATTAACAGATTTGATCACAAAACGCAGACCAATGGGGCGGATCCTGTTTGCATTCATAAGATTAGGAGAACGTGGTAAGGTGTCTCATAAGATTAGTGTCTTACAGGAAAAGTTGAATGCTGAATCCTAAATATAGTTTCTAAAATAATCGCTAATCACGCATCAATTACCTTCAAAGAAATAAATGGGAAAAACAATAAAAACCTATATAGTTGATTCCTTTACCAATGAACCCTTTAAGGGGAATCCAGCAGGCGTATGTATCCTAGATGGTGTATTACAAGAAACCCAAATGCAATCAATTGCAAAGGAGTTAGGGTTTTCAGAAACTGCATTTGTTTCAAAGGAGCAAAAACAATACTTAATTAGATTTTTTTCGCCTAAAATGGAAATACCACTTTGTGGGCATGCGACTTTAGCTTCTTCAAAAATAATATTTGAAACCAACCCAGGAATAACGGAGATTCATTTTAGGAATGTCCAAGGTTTGGATTTATTCATCCACAAAGAAGGGAATAGTATAGAAATGGAGTTCCCCGTTTATCATACAGTACCTCAAGATGCCCCTCAAGAATTGTTAGCCGCGCTTGGAATTGATCATATAAAGAATAGTGTGTACAATAAAGAAACCAATATTTTAATGCTTGAAATTGAGAGTAGTGAAGTCTTAAGTCATTTGTCTCCAAATTTTGAACAACTAAAACAATCTCATAGCTTAATTAATGGCGTATTGGTTACCGCAATCTCTAAACGAGCAAATTATGATTTTGAATCGAGGTATTTCTGGCCGTGGAGTGGAACGAATGAAGACCCCGTGACCGGCGGCACTCATACTTTTCTTGCTCCGTATTGGAGCACCAGATTGAATAAAAGCAAAATGAATGCTTATCAATGTTCTGAAAGAACAGGGTTTATGGAAGTGGCCTTAATTGGGAATGAAAAAATGACTATAAAAAGTGAAGCTCAAATTATTTTAAAAGGGGAAATCACAATTTAAGAAGCTACAATTGAAAGGTTATCTTTTGGGCCATTTCCTCTAAATAACTGACTCCATTCCTCATTGCATCATCTAGATCTTTGGCCTGTTCGTAGATAGAAAAAACATCATTGATGTTTAAATGATCCAGATTTTGGTGTTTTAAATCATTTTTTCCGACCAATAAAGTGAGTGGTTTTTTATGTTTTTTACAAAGCTTAGCCACTCCGTCAATTACTTTCCCTTGGAGGGATTGAGTATCTAATTTTCCTTCACCACTAATGACCCAATCTGCCCATTGGATTTTTTGTTCCAGACCAGTCAACTTGGCAATGACATCAAAACCGGCTTCAATTTGGGCATTCAATAACCCAATTAATCCTGCACCGATCCCACCTGCCGCACCACTGCCTGGTATACGGCTCACATCCTTGCCCAGTTGGTGGTTAATAAGCTGGCTGAAATGCCTTAGGCCTGCATCTAAATAGGCCACTTCTTTGGCAGATGCTCCTTTTTGTGGGGCATATACATAAGCTGCTCCATTGGTCCCAAACAAAGGATTTGTGACATCACAAAGTAAGGTCAATTTGATGTTTTTAAAATCAAATTGAGGACTAGACCTTAGGTGATTTATTTTGGATAAATTTTCGCCAATTGGGTTTAATATATTTTTCTGTTTACCCAGAAATTGATAACCCAAAGCTGAAGCTATTCCTATTCCAGCATCATTGGTAGCGCTCCCTCCCAGAAAAAGATAAATCTGTTTATACCCTTTTGAAAGGGCATCCACTATCATCTTTCCAGTGCCGAGGGTACTTGTTTTTAGTGGGTCACGTTCTTTTTTATTCAATAGGACTAGGCCACTGGCACTGGCTACTTCAATGAACGCGGCCGTGGAGGAAGTGTAATATAGGGCTTGAATTTCCCTGCCAAGTGGGTCTAGTGTTTGAATATTCTGGGTGTCTAAGTTCAAATATTTAGAAAGGATAGCCAATGAACCATCACCACCATCTGCCATTGGATGAGCAGTTACCTCAAAGCTTTTTGCTTGTTTTAATAAGCCGTTTTCAATGGTACGACATACTTCAAGTGCTGAAATTGAACCCTTAAATTTATCGGGAGCTAGGAGTATTTTCATTAAAATAGATTGGGCACGTTAATACTGATCAAAAGAATGAAAATAAAAAATACGATTAAAATAATCGCTTTGGGCCAATCCATATCCCACGTTTTTGCCAAGGTATATTGAGCTTTGTCTGATTGTCCTTTTACAAAAAGGGTGCTGACGAGTAAACCTATGACTATAGTCACTACTGCACCGACGGCATTCCACCAAAACCAAAAGACTTCCGGGACAAATAACCACAAATAAATATTGACTGCGACCCCTGATAATAAACCAACATTTGCGCCGAGCGCATTGACTTTTTTTAAGGCAATAGCGGCAATGAAGGTAGCAAGAATAGGACCGTAAAAAACGGAGCCTACTTTATTGATGGCTTCGATAACGGTTTTGGCAATATCACCGGTAAAGAAAGCTAGAACAATACAAACTATCCCCCAAAACAAAGCAGCGTATTTGGAGTAGGCCATGTATTTTTTATTGGGCAAATCTTTTTTCCTATTGAAAAAATCTTCTACGGTTGCTGCACTTAAAGAATTGATAGCCGAACTAAGAGACGACATGGCTGCTGAAAAAATTGCTACCATTAAAATCCCAATTACGCCGTGAGGTAGATAGTCTCGAATGAAAATAGGGATCATTAAATCTGGTTTGTCAGAAGGGATGGCCTGCAAGAAATTGGTTTGGGTAATGGCCAAGGTGCCAATAACCAGTCCCATCACACAATAGATAAAGGTAATCGGGAAGCGTAATAAACCATTGAATAATAAAGTCTTTTTCACGGTTCCCATATCCTGAGCAGAGAATAATCTCTGAACCTGACGTTGATCAGTTCCGTAATAAGAAGTGTAAAGAAAAAAGCCACCAATTAGCATCGGCCAAAAACCGAATTCATCTCCTTTTTCTAAGCCCATCGATTCAAAATTGACGGCCTGTAATCTACTCCGGTCAATATTTGTAATAAATTCATCCCAGCCACCTATGTGATAAATTCCTGCAATTAGACAAATAATGATGCCAAAAAACAAAATGATCATCTGAATCATATCACCATAAACAACGGCTTTCATCCCGCCTTGATAGGAATAAATTAGCGTGACAATTCCAATGATTAAAATGGTCTGCCACATGGGGAAGTCCATTACACTCGTAAGAATTAAAGCAACTGTATAAACCATGACACTTGTTGCAAAGGCGCGACTGACTTGAAATACACCACTTAATAATACGCGGGTAGAGGTGCCGAATCTTTTTTCTAAATAGGCATAAACACTTACAATCCCTGCTTTATACATAGGAGGAATTAGAAATACCATTAAGAATAGCATCGCTAAGGGCACCGCAAATTCATAGGTCAGCCACATCATACCACCGCCTTCTTTCAGCCCGACAAAAGCAGGGGCTGAAATAAAACTGATGGCCGATAATTGAGTAGCAATGGTACTCAAGGACAAGGGAAACCAGCCGAAGCTTTTGCCCCCTAAGAAATAATCTTTACTGTCTTTATTATCCTTAAATAACCTTCCCAGGAAAAGGAATCCGATAATGTAACTGACAATGACTAGATAATCTATGTAATTCATTTAAGTTGGTTTATGCTTTATTTTAAGACGGAGTTCTTTTTTGATATTTTGAACCCACTCTTTTTTTAGCAAGCTTAATAGTATTAAATCAGTTCTTCCTCCACCATTTAT
>CAXIDD010000466.1:0-4755 GCA_964021975.1 uncultured Saprospirales bacterium
CTACTCAATCTATTTGGAAAATTCACCTTGATTACTAAAGAGACTGCCCTGGCCTCTATTAAAAAACACATTCATCCAGCAGTTGCGCTATTTTTTCTAATTGCCTTGACGGCTAATGTTTGTGGTAGTGTGATTGGCGTTATGGGCATCATTTCTGATGTCTGTTTCGAATGGTCGAAGAATATGGTTGAAGGCGGTATTGCTCCCATCTACTTTGCGGGCTTTTTTGTGAGTCTTGTTTACATCATATTCCTACAGGGAAACACCAAACTTTTCGAGCAAATTCTAGCAGTTGTTGTGGGTATTATGGCCATTTGTTTTTTAATCAACTTCATCTTGTTGGCCCCTCCTATCCAAGTACTTGCTAAAGGAATGATCCCCAATATCCCAGATACTGGTGCCAACAAAAATGCTTTTTTGGTTACCGCTTCTATGGTTGGCACTACTGTTTTTTCCGGCTTATTCATACTCCGGACAACTTTAGTCAAAGAAATGAACTGGACGATGGCTGATTTAAAAACACAGCGAAAAGACGCCTTATTTTCTGGTTTTTTGATTTTCATGGTTAGTGCTGCAATCATGGCCGCCGCGGCTGGTTCCTTACACGTGGAAGGCATCACCTTAGAAAATGTTTCCGAGCTGATCACCTTATTAGAACCTTTTGCAGGTCGAATAGGCGTAGCTATTTTTGTAGTTGGTTTGGTCGCCGCTGGGGTATCTTCTCAATTCCCGAATGTAGCTTTATTACCTTGGCTTTTGGATGATTATCATCAAAGAACACCCAATATGAAGCGGCTCGACTATCGAGTTTTTGCGTTGATTATTTCCTTATTGGCTTTGATTGTCCCCATATTTAATGCCAAGCCGATTGTAATTATGATTGCCTCCCAGGCTTTTGGTGCTTTATTGTTGCCGATTACGGTAAGCTGCATTCTAATTCTGGGTAATAAATCTGATTTAATGAAAACCCATAAATACACTTTGCCGATCAACCTGACCTTACTAGCGATCTTAATTTTTTCTTTGGTAATGAGCTATATGAGCATAACGGGGATTATTAATATTTTACAATCACTCTAATCCGCTTCTATATGTGTTTTTAGCCATTCTTCCCCTTTTTTATCTAGGAAGAAATCCATCCAAACGTAATACATGGCTTCGCCCTTTTCTACAGAAACACCGTGCCGAGAGCCCAATGGGATATGAAGCAGCGCATGTTGTGGAAATGTTACTTTTGCACCGTCTGCATGAACCACACAATTATTCTTTTCAAGCCCCAAGAAGAGCTGTTCTAGCATAGGATGTTCATGAGCGCCTACTTCATCAGGACCGACGGTTTGGACGGTACCCATTGCTATTCTTGGTATTATTTTATTAGGAAGTATGGTACGACTTACAGTATTCGGGCTTTTAATAGGTTCGGTATAAGGTTTACAATCGCTGAATTTTGCATAGTAAGCCTTTTGCGTATTTT
Source organism: uncultured Saprospirales bacterium (assembly GCA_964021975.1). Taxonomy (GTDB): domain Bacteria; phylum Bacteroidota; class Bacteroidia; order Chitinophagales; family Saprospiraceae; genus DATFKA01. The sequence goes on from CAXIDD010000466.1 coordinate 1,475, forward strand.
CGGATGGGAATCCCTCTAAATCTAATAGATCTTGAGCCGTTAATTCGCTCGATATTTTGAGGTAGTGTAGCGGCTCTTCCAGATTGGCCTTAATCCTTATGCTTTCGAGCTGATTGGGTAAGAAAATCGTCTCTGGAATCAATTCATAGTTTTTGTTTTCCGCAAGGAGACTGCCGCTGCCTTTTACAAATAAATAGATGGTTTTATATCCTTTTTTTGCATAGTCTACTACCTGCTTTTCAGCCTGAATAGTGACGTGCTCAATATGGATGCCCTTAATTTCATTTTCCAGGATAGATTCAATTCGTTGTGGTGCATCTTCGAATAAAGATATATTTAGAATTTCAACCGGAATTTCTTGACTGCGCATGAATGATGTTTTTAGAATATTTATAAATCAAAAAAGGACCATATCATATCCTTATTCAAAGCAACTATTTTAAACTTTTAGCGTAAGAGCCTTCATTTGAATTAAATTAGTGATGGCATGGCTGCTATATTTTATTTTCGAGGAGCTAAGCTGTACGCCACTAACTCTATCTCCAAAGATCCAAAAGATAAGCGCTATAAACGGCATCATCAAAATCTATAAAGCCTAGATTTTCTCCTTTAAAAAGAATAATATTTCTATGTAAATCAGAATGAATTAATCCAAAAGGTGCACTTTATAATTTCACACTTTGGCCTATTGCCCTTTATTTAATTCCAAAACTTTAAGCGTCCAAACGTAATCTGATGGTGGGTTTTCTTGTAATTTCTTAGGAATTTTCACCGTAAATCCAGTTCCTGTTTCTTCCCAGGAAAGTGGTTTATCATAGCCCAAAAGCATCACCTTACTTCCTTTTGCTGGCTGATGAGATTTAATGACGATGCGATCGGGCATGGTGGTTTCCTCTTCCTTGGCCAGGTAATAAAAATAAGCGTTGCCATTCTCTTTTTGAGTCATACAGATATTTCCTTCTTTGTAGGGTGCCAAGGCTTGTGTATTGTAGATCGCCTCGTCATTGATCGCCATCCATTTTTCGTAATCTTTTAACAAGCGGTAGGCTCCTGCCTGCCACTCCCCTTCTGGTGACGGCGCAATATTTAGCAATAGATTACCACCTTTGGCGACAATATCTACCAGCATCTGAACCCCTTGATGCCCAGACATATATTTGGCGTCCGGTGTGTAGGACCAGCCGCCACCTGAAATGATGCAAGACTCCCAAGGATAAGGCAATTCTTTTTCTGGCACTCGGTTTTCAGGGGTCAAATAGTTTTGATTTTTGCCATAAACTGCTCGGTCTACCACAATCAAGCCTGGTTGTTTTTGGCGGGCTTTATCGACCAGTTCATCCATACGGATATCTTGAGAAACCATCCGGTGTTTGATAAAACCATTGGCCGCTTTATTTTCTGTGAATTTTTCGGTGTAATTCTCCTCCAGGTTTTGTTGATCCCTTTTTTTAACCCAGCCCCCATCTAGCCAGATAATGTCTACTTTGCCATAATCTGTCAATAATTCTAATAATTGGTTGTGCGTGAACTGGACATATTTTTCCCATTTCTCTGGATACAAAGCAGGGTCATAATTGACGTTCCGGTCAAAGGGGGGGAAATAAGGATCCCAATAATTTTTATGATTCCAGTCTGGTTTAGAGAAGTACGCACCGACCCACATATCTTCTGCCCGGAAGGCATTAAACAACTCTTTGGTAATATTTGCTTTTGGATGGGTACTAAAAGGACAGTCCGGATCCGTAACTTTATAATCGGTGTATTGAGAATCAAACATGGAAAATCCGTCGTGGTGTTTGGTCGTAAAAACCATATACCGCATCCCTGCTGACTTGGCAGCTTTGGCCCATTTTGCTGGATCAAATTTAACTGGGTTAAAAGTATTTTTTAAGCCTTCGTATTCTTTGACATATTCGGTATAGTTCCCTGGATTGGATCCTTTTTTTCGTTCACACCAACCGTAATCTTCCGGGCAAATAGACCACGACTCTACGATGCCCCATTGACTGTAGGCTCCCCAATGCATCAACAGTCCAAATTTAATATCTTGCCATTGATCTAACTTTTCTAAAACCAAAGGATCTGTTTCTGGTACATACCTTTCGTCCTCGTGGATGGCTTGCGCAAAAAGATGGATAGAAGCAGCTAATAAGATTAGTAGTAGGGTACATTTTTTCATGCCCCTAATTTAATAAATTAGTGATTTAGTTTATTTTTCCGCTTTCCTTATTTTGAAATAATTCCCTAAATTCGCAACGGCCACAAGTAACCAAGCCAATCTGAAAATCCAAATATTGACGGGGTAACCAAACATTTCTTTGGGGCCAGGCTCTCCTAAATAACTAATAAACACCAGTGCAGATAGGATGCCAGCTATTAAGTATATATTCTTTTTGCTCATTTTTAATTAAATTTATTTTTGAAAAATAGTTAAAAATGGGAAAAATAAAATACATCGCGGCCTATATTATCCCATTGTTGGGATTATTAACTTTCAGTACGACTGGGTTTAATGCTTACTTGGGCCTTATCTTTTTGTATATAATCGTCCCCATAATAGAACAAATATACCCTCCAGATCGCTATAACTTTGTGGAAGTAGAAAAAGAATTAGCCCGCGAAGATCTCTTTTACGATTGGGTCTTATATTTTATGGTTCCGCTGCACCTTTTCGCGGTTTTTTATTTTCTAATCACGATTTCTGATCCAGCACTTAGTACGGCTGACCTGATTGCAAGAATTTTGATGATGGGTACCATTCTTGGTGTAGTAGGCATCAACGTAGGCCATGAACTTGGCCATAAAACCAGACATCTTTGGAAGCAGTTTCTTGCTCAAATCCTGTTGACAAGCTCTCTCCAAAATCACTTTGTCCCTTATCATAATGGTGGGCACCATAAAGATATCGGGACACCAGCAGATTTCACTTCTGCAAAAAAAGGAGATAATTTTTATTTTTTTGCCTTAAGATCCCAAATTGGTGGTTACTTCAAAACTTGGGCTCTAGAAGCCAAAAGGTTAAAAGCGCAGGGTAAAAATCCTAATTTAAACCCGATGATTATTTATACCTTACTACCGATCTTACTCTTGGTCAGTATCTTTCTCTATTTTGGATTATTTACGGTTGGATGCTACTTTCTGGCTAGTATTTATGGTATTGCTATCTTGGAATCTCAAAACTATTTTGCGCATTATGGACTTCGACGTAAGCTATTGCCCAATGGTCGTTATGAGCGAGTAAATGCCCGTCATTCCTGGAATTCTGACCACCTTGTGGGTCG
>CAXIDD010000467.1:0-4723 GCA_964021975.1 uncultured Saprospirales bacterium
TAAATCCATCATCGGTGTAATAAAGACCTGCGTCTGAAGCAAGGTACATTTCTTTAGAATTATTGGGGTTGGCAGTTAAGGTATATACTTTTAGATTATTGCCAATCCGAAATTTTAGCGCCGTTGCTTCCCAGTTTTTTCCACCATCTAGACTTTTAAAAACACCTAAGCTTGGATAGCCGAACCAAGTTGGATCTCCGGTAGCGGCATAGATGGTGTTGGGGCTTTGCTTATCCACCACTACAGCTGCAACCGCTAAGGTTGGTAAATTATCTCCAATGGGTGTATAACTTCGTCCTTTGTCTTCAGTTTTCCAAATCCCGCCATTGGCAGTAGATACATAAAAAATATTGGGATTGCTTGGATGAAAATCGATGCCCGTGGTACGTCCGGGGCCCACTTGTGCACCTAAGTTTTTGGGTATGCCAAAGTTCTTCCACTGGACATTTGCATAAGGGTTGTCATCTCGTAATTGCAATTTAGCTTGCAGCTGGTAAGCACTTGGGTTACCTAATTGTCCATTCTCTAATAGATGGTGTTTCCAAAAATATTCCCAGCGTTTAAATCTGGTATAATCTCCATCTTGCTCTTGGTAACCGCTGGAGGTATTTATTTTTTTTTGTAGCTTTTCTTTTTTTAAATAATCCTTGGCTTCGAGGACTATTTCATCAAACTTTTTTTGTTGGGAAAGAATTGCAGAAAGGTCTTTTTGGGCATTAAGGAGTAGGCTACAAGAGGACAACAAAAAACATAAACCTAACTTGAAATAATTCATAAACCTGAGGTTAATTTATATGTCAATGTTACAATTTTAAATATGGAAACTACGTCTTTTGTTGAAAATGCTATCATTGATTGTATATTGATGACTTTTACAAGACTAATTTTTCAAAGAAATTCCCTTGTATCATTTTTAAAGGGAAAAGGGAGATTGCCAAATAATGTTTAAGTTTGCATCTTCGTTGAATAACATCGACTAAGAAATTATTGGCGATAAAAATTTTTAATGCTATGAGAAGATTTATACTATTGACGCTAATAGGCCTAAATAGTTTAGTTTGGAGTTGTAACTCAGTTAATCCTGATTACCAACAAGAGGCGGCTAATCCAGCATATTTCCATCAAGCTATGCAGCAGCTAACGGATGTAATTGTGCATGATATTTTTTCGCCTCCGGTGGCGAGTCGGATTTATGCTTATCCTAGTATTGCAGCCTATGAGGTAATGGTACAAGATACCAGCAATAATTATATTTCCTTAGGTACACAGCTCAATGAGTTTACCGCTATTCCACAGCCGGAAAAAAATCAAGAATACTGCTTTCCAGTCGCAAGCCTGAATGCCTTTTTAATCGTAGGGAAAACCATGATTTTTTCGGAGCAGATGATAGATACTTTTTCACTTCGATTGATGGAAGATTTAAAGGCAATTGGAATCCCGGAAGCTGTCTTTCAGCGTTCTTTAGATTATGGCGAAGCTGTTGCGGCACATATTTTAGCTTATGCGGATACAGACAACTATAAAGAGACCAGAACTTATCCCAAATTCACTTTTAATGATGATCCCACTCGCTGGCAACCAACACCACCAGACTACATGGATGGTATTGAACCACACTGGCGTAGTATACGGCCTTTTGTATTAGATTCGGCTACTCAATTTGTACCACCGCCTCCTACACCTTTTGATTTGGAAGAGGGTAGTCCTTTCTTTAAGGAAGTGATGGAAGTATATAATGCTTTAGATGCGCCAGATAAAGAAGATCGGATTGCCATTGCAGAATTTTGGGATTGTAATCCTTACGTGTCTCATCACACGGGGCATGTAATGTATGCCACTAAAAAAATAACTCCAGGTGGGCATTGGATTGGTATTGTGAAAATTGCCGCTAAAGCTGCAGATGCTGATTTTATGAAAACGCTTGAAGCGTATACCTTAACTTCGATTGCATTGGCAGACGCCTTTATCAGTTGTTGGGATGAAAAGTACCGTTCTAATTTAATTCGCCCCGAGACAGTAATTAACCAGCATTTTGATGAAGAATGGCGCCCTGCTTTGCAGACACCTCCGTTTCCTGAATATACCAGTGGGCACTCTGTGATTTCCAGAGCGGCAGCAACCGCTTTAACTTCTATTTTTGGAGCGGACTTTTCTTTTGAAGATACCACAGAAGAGGCATATGGCTTGCCGGTTCGGTCTTATAAATCCTTCTTTCATGCTTCCGAAGAGGCTGCTATCAGTCGTCTATACGGTGGTATCCACTATGGCCCCGCCATTTATAATGGTGTTGCACAAGGAGAAGAAGTAGGACGGTTTATTGTCCAAGAAATTCAAATGAAGAAGTAAAAAAATATGTCAAGTAAACGAATTGGCCTTTTTTTAGGCCCAATAGCTTTCTTAATATTGCTCTTTATTCCCAATCCAGCCGGATTAAATACAGAGGCCTGGAAAGTATTGGCCATTGCTGTTTTTATGTTGATTTGGTGGATAACCGAGGCCGTCCCATTGGCTGTTGCTGCCTTGTTACCCTTGCTGCTGTTGCCCTTGTTAGGGGTACAGCCACTAGGAGAAAATGGTTATCCAGCAGGCATAGATCAAGCCTTTAAAATGGGAGATGCTTCGGCACCTTATGCCAGTCCGATTGTCTTTCTTTTTATGGGGGGATTTATGATTGCCCTTGCTATGGAGCGATGGTCTCTGCATCGCCGAATTGCGCTTAACATCGTGAAAATCACCGGTACTAATGCGGATGGGATTGTGCTAGGTTTTATGTTGGCAACGGCCGCTCTGAGTATGTGGATCAGTAATACGGCTACAACGGTGCTCATGCTGCCAATTGCCCTGTCCGTGATCACCCTTCTTTTGAAAGATACAGAGAATATTATGGATAAAGGCAAACAGAACTTTGCCTTAAGTATGATGCTGGGTATTGCTTATGCCGCTAATATTGGTGGGACCGCTACCATTATCGGAACCCCTCCAAACGTGGTGTTCGCCGGGATTATGGAGACCCAGTTTGATGTACAAGTCAGCTTTTTTCAATGGATTATTTTTGGTTTGCCATTTGCCGTTATTTTATTGGGTATTACCTTTTTCTTGATCGTTAAATTGATGCACCCAAATAAATTGGGAGAGTTTGAAGGTGCGCAGGAAATTATAGCCCAAGAGGTAGATGATTTAGGACCGATTTCTACTGGAGAGAAAAGGACACTTTTGGTTTTTTCGATTACTGCATTGCTTTGGATATTTCGAGCACCCATATCCAATTTATTACCGGAAGCAGTAGATCTTTCTGACGCCGGAATTGCCATTTTGGGAACGGTTTTAATGTTTATCGTACCTGTTAATTTTGATAAACATGAATTTGTACTATCCTGGCGAGATACAGAGAAATTGCCCTGGGGTATTTTGTTGCTATTCGGTGGCGGACTAAGTTTAGCTAATGCTTTAAATGAAACAGGCCTAATCAAATTGATTGGAGATCAATTTGCTGGAATGGGCGAAGTAGGTTTCTTAGTTATTATCGGATTGGCAGCGGTCTCTTTATTCCTTACAGAAATTATGTCAAATGTGGCCCTGGTAGTAGTTTTCCTGCCGGTGGTTGGAGCCATTGCTTTGGGAGCAGACCTCAACTTATTACAAGTTTGTATTCCAGTGACTTTAGCAGCAAGTTGTGCTTTTATGCTGCCGATGTCTACACCCCCTAACGCCATTGTTTTTGCTAGCGGGCATCTTAATGTAGCGCAAATGGTACGCGTTGGTTTGGTATTGAATATCATTACCATTATTCTGATCGGGGTAGTAGCGGAATGGATTTTACCTTTGCTATTTTCTATGTAATTAGAATGCTTTTTTGAAAACTGCCATCTGGCAGACAGGTATCTATGGCATCCAAGATTTTAAATAAGCTATAAGCCGCCTAAACTTATTATTTTTTATACAGAAGACCCTCATTATGATAAACCGAGAGACCCTCAAACAAAAGATAAAGTCTAAAGTAGAAAATTACCATGATGAAACATTGGCCATCCGGCACCATCTACATGCGCACCCAGAGTTGTCTTTTGAAGAAGTAGCAACTGGAAAATATATAGCAGAACGTTTAACGGAATATGGGGTTACGCACCAACATGGTATTGCTGATAATGGCGTCATTGGTATCATTGAAGGTCAAAATCCTGCTAGTAGGACCATCGCCTTGCGGGCCGATATTGATGCCTTGCCAATCCAGGAAGCGAACGATGTGCCTTATAAGTCAAAGAATCCAGGCATTATGCACGCCTGTGGGCATGATGTACATACGACTTCCTTATTAGGTGCCGCCAGGATTTTACAAGAATGTAAAGAAGATTTTCAAGGCACCATTAAGTTGCTTTTTCAGCCAGGTGAAGAAAAATTACCTGGGGGAGCATCCATCATGATTAAAGAAGGTGCTTTGGAAAATCCAACGCCCCAAAGTATTTTTGGACAACACGTACATCCCCCTTTAGCTGCCGGGAAAGTTGGTTTTCGTCCTGGAATGTACATGGCCTCTGCGGATGAAATATATATGACTGTCCGGGGTCAAGGCGGACACGGAGCTTTGCCTCACTTGACAACTGATCCCATAATTATGGCCTCGCAGATATTGGTGGCTTTGCAACAAATTGTGAGTCGTAGAGCCAATCCACTTGTTCCTAGTGTACTGACGCTAGGGAAAATTAATTCAACGGGAGGTGCCACC
>CAXIDD010000468.1:0-4713 GCA_964021975.1 uncultured Saprospirales bacterium
TTACGATCCATAAAAGGCAAAACCAAAGTCATCCAGAGTATTAAGACGATTAAAAACACCAAACCAGGTGAACTGAAGTATGGAATGGTCTTTTGAATTACACTGATATTTTCAGGCGCATATTCCTGGGTGATAGAATATCCTAAAATTGCGATTATTTTAAATAGAATTAGGCCATAAAGGATTGATAAACCAACAAATATTCCAGGTATTTTATATTTTAGTTTTAGTGGCGTAAACAAAAATAAGAGCAGCAGCAACAATAAAGGTGTTACGATTAATTCTCTGATCCGCAGTTGAATTTTGTTAAAGCTCATATTCATGTAAGCTTCACCAGTATTCCGGCTTCTTGCAATAGCTTCGATTTCCTTTTTTTGTAAATAACCAACAGTCAAAAGGTTATCTTTTTCTAATTTTCGATTTCTAAGTATGGTTTTTATTTGATAATCTGGATAGACCCAATTTAGAACCTTTGCGGCTCTATTACGCACTGAAAAATCTAGGTCTTTGCGGACGCCAGGAAGATAAGTAAAGCCGATTAACAGGACAAAACTCAAACAAAACAGAACAATTCTTAGCACTAGCTTTAAGAGTGGGCTTAAGCCTTTGGGCTCGCCTTTTTTCTTCTTATCCATTCTACCCATAATAAAAGTATCATTATGCTTGCCATTGAATATAAAACGAAGCCTATATTATGATGCGCAAATTCAAAAAAATCAGGATTATAAACACCTACATAGTACAAAATGATAATCCTTAAATGATTAATCAAAAATAAAGAAACCGTTCCCACTATAAGACCAGGCCATTTATATTTTAATGCTACTGGAAAAACGAGAATAGCTGCTATAAAAATCATCCAACCTTCTAAACCGTCACAGCCCCTAATCAAGGTATACGAAAAATCAGGAGAGGATACAATCGTCCCTCTAATACCTAGCGGACTTTCGAAAATATTCAATAAAGTATAACTTACTTGCGCCTGAAATTCTAAGAAAACTGGGTTAATCGTATTTTCATAGAAATCAGAATAGTAAAAAAGGTAAAAAAGCAAGATTACTAAAAGGTACCCTCCGACAAATTTTATTATACGTTTGGTCTTTGTATTCACTTAATCATTTTTTCATGAAGGGCCAAAATACACACTTATTTACAATTCCTCAAAAGCTGGGTCTCTTTCCTTTTGTATAAAATCAGGTACTTTCTTAATTAGCTTGAGAGAAAAAAACTATTTTTACTTTTTGAAAAGATAACAAAACAAAAAACATACGTAATGTCCGCAGTTAAAACATTGCAATTAGCCGAAAGATTAGACAGAATGTCTGAATCTGCCACCATTAAAATGGCCCAAATGGCCAGAGAATTACAAGGTCAAGGCCACGATGTAATTAGTCTCAGTCTGGGAGAACCAGATTTTGACACTCCTCAACACATTAAAGAGGCTGCAAAAAAAGCCTTAGATGATGGTTTTACCAAGTATACGCCAGTTCCTGGTTTATTAGAACTGAGGGAAGCCATTTGTACTAAAATGGAAAGAGACAATAACATCAAAGTCAGCCCTAATCAAGTCGTTGTTTCTAATGGAGCCAAACAATCTATTGCCAATATCTTCTTGGCCTTATTAGATCCAGGTGACGAAGTATTAATCCTTGCCCCTTTTTGGGTTTCTTACTCTGAAATCGTAAAATTAGCAGAGGGGAAACCTGTTATTTTAGAATCTGGCATTGAGGACGACTATAAGGTAAGTCCAGAAAAGATAGCGGCTGCTATTACCGATAAAACTAAAGCTATTCTATTTTCTTCCCCTTGTAATCCAACTGGATCTGTTTACACTCGAAGCGAGTTAAAAGCAATAGCTGCAATTGTTGCTAAGCATGAACAAATCCATTTGGTCGCAGATGAAATTTACGAATACATCAATTTCACCGAAGAAGGGCACACTAGTATTGGCTCTTTTCCAGAAGTAGCTGATCGCACCATCACAGTTAATGGTTTTTCTAAGGGATTTGCGATGACGGGCTGGAGATTAGGCTACATGGTCGCGCCCCTGGCTATCGCTAAAGCTTGTGCTAAAATTCAAGGACAGGTTACTTCAGGTGCAACAGCTTTTGGTCAAAAAGCAGGAGCTTATGCTTTACTTGCCGATATGCAGGCCAGCACAGATATGAAAGCCGCTTTCCTAAAGCGAAGAGATATGATGATCAGGGAACTTAGCAAAATACCAGGCATAAAAGTCAATAAACCTCAGGGTGCTTTCTACATTTTCCCTGACATCAGTGACTTCTTTGGTAAAAAACATGCAAAAGGAACTATATCATCCGCGGATGACTTCTGTGAATACCTATTACACGAGGCGCACGTCGCAGTAGTAACGGGTAAAGCTTTTGGTGCTCCGAACTGTTTCCGTATCTCTTATGCTGCATCCGATGCACAATTAGAAGAAGCCGTTAAGAGAATGACCAAAGCATTGAATTTACTAAAATAAACGAAGCTGGGCGTAGGCTAAGTCCTACGCCTAACTAAGCAATATTAGCAGCTGCTAAATAACTATCAAAATTACTTCCCCCGTATAATGAACCAATTAGAACATTTTAAGCAAATTACCACTTTCATTTTTGATGTTGATGGCGTTCTAACCAATAGCCAAGTGCTGGTTTTAGAAGATGGAAAATTGCTGCGCTCCATGAATGTCAAAGATGGGTATGCGCTAAAAAAAGCCTTAGAGAAAGGTTACAGAGTATGTATCATTACAGGTGGAGAATCCGAAGGTGTTAAAATCAGACTGCAAAACCTTGGTATAAAGGATATTTATTTAGGGCAGTCAGATAAAATGGAGGCTTTTGAAGAATACCTTTATTTATATGATTTAAACCCCAAAAACATCTTATACATGGGCGATGATTTACCTGATGTGCCCGTCATGAAAAAAGTAGCCCTGGCTGCTTGCCCAAGGGATGCTGCTCCTGAAGTTATCGATACCTCTAATTATGTATCCGGCGTTTTGGGCGGACAAGGTTGTGCACGTGATGTTATAGAAAAGGTAATGCGTGTCCAAGGTAAATGGGAAACACAGAAAGTCTCAGAATAAGCTTTCAAGAGGGATAAGTACAGTGTAATAAGATGATCTAAACGTAAGTCTATGTATTTTTTTAAATTAGTCAGATGGCCGAATCTGCTTATTGTCCTGTTAACGCAGTACCTGATCTTCTTTAGATTATTGAACCCCGTATTCCAGCTAAATAAAATCCAGCCCCAATTAAATACCGATCAATTTCTATTTTTCATCCTAACTACGCTTTGCGTTACAGCATGTGGCTATATTATTAATGATCTAATTGACCAAAAAACAGATGCCATTAATAAACCCCAAAAAAGGATTGTAGGAGTTCATATTTCTACGCAGGTCTCTAATTGGTTGTACATTACATTGGCGGTTATTGGTTTTTTCTTAGCCCTATACCTTGCTTTTGCAACGGACAACTTAGAATGGCTATTTTTATATCCTGTCATTAGCCTATTTTTAATTGTCTATTCTAGTCATCTCAAACAGAAACCCTTAGTAGGGAATTTAATTGTTGCTCTCCTATGCAGCGGTGTAACTGGTATCGTTTGGATAGCAGAAATGAAATCGATACAATTGTTGAGCATGAAAGCCCCTTTGGTATCGCATAAATTAACCGTCATTCTAATTTGGTATATGGTTTTTGCTTTCTTGGCGACCCTTTTTCGCGAAATCATAAAAGACTTACAAGACGTAGAGGGAGATCAGTTGACCAATTGTAGAACTGTACCGATTGCCTGGGGTGTACCTAAGGCTAAACTCCTAGCTTTATGCATAGGTGGTCTGTTAGTGGTCTTGCTCTTTGTTCAATTCTTTGTCTTGCAAAACATTTTTCAACGCTCCATTTTACTCTATTCGCTCTTGGCACTATTTATTCCATTAGCCGTTTCTTTCCAAAGAATTGTGGTGGCTTCCACCACTAAAGATTATTGGTGGATCAGCCAACTCATCAAACTAATCTTGATTAATGGCGTTTTATTACTCTTTTTTATTCGTTTGTAAATAAATATCATGAAGGTTCTGGAAAAATCGATTATTCTTGCTTCCAATTCTCCACGGCGTAGCCAATTATTAGAGCAAGCAGGCTTTAAATTTAGGGTAAAAGCACGATCTATCGATGAGTCCTACCCAGAAGATATGGCCCCTGAAAAAGTAGCCCCCTATCTTGCGGAGAAGAAAGCAGCAGCAGTCCTGGATTTTCTAGAAAAACCAAGTGATATTATTCTCACTGCTGATAGTGTAGTTTTGCTAAACCAGCAACTTTATGAGAAACCTAAAGATTATGAAGATGCTGTCCGTATTTTAACTGCCCTTTCGGGAAATGCTCACCAAGTTATTACGGGCGTTTGTCTGGTATCCCAAGAAAAGAAAAAAGTTTTTGCAGGTGTATCTACCGTTTACATGGACAACTTAAGTAGCGCGGAAATTGATTTTTATATTCAACAGTATAAGCCTTATGATAAAGCAGGTGCCTACGCCATTCAAGAATGGATAGGTCTTTGTAAAATTTCTAAAATTGAAGGTACTTACGCTAATATTATGGGTTTGCCTGTGGATTTGGTTTATCAGGAATTGATTAACTTTTGAAGCTAGTTTCTAAAGCTTCCACACAATTCAATAAATCTTTAGCTTGCTGGTTCCGATCAAAATTT
>CAXIDD010000469.1:0-4668 GCA_964021975.1 uncultured Saprospirales bacterium
GCAGAGGTGGTCAGGAAATGGAGCAGGAAAAGCGGGCCTTAAAAAGAGGGGTAGATATGATTATCGCTACACCCGGTCGATTCAAAATGCACTTAGAATTGGGTTATGTAGATTTGAGTACGGTCCAGTGTGTGATTTTGGATGAAGCAGACCGGATGTTGGATATGGGCTTTGCGCCAGACATCATGAACATCATCAATAAATTACCACAGGAACGGCAAACTTTACTATTCTCAGCTACGATGCCCAAGCAAATCCGAAAATTTGCTAAAGAACTATTAAACGATCAGGTAGAAATTAGCATCGCTATTTCAAAACCTGCTGCTAAAATCTTACAGGCAGTGTATGAAATCGAAGATTCTGGTAAAATTCCGTTGACCGTCAACTTATTGAAAGATAAAAAGGATAAGAAGGCGCTAATTTTTGCCAGCACTAAGAAAAAAGTAAAATCACTCGCTTCTGAATTGAAACGCAGTGGTCTCAATACCTGCTCTATTCATTCTGATTTAGACCAAAAAGATCGAGAAGCAGCTCTGGCAGCTTTTAAAAATGGTAGCTCCAAAATTGCAGTAGCGACCGATGTACTCTCCCGTGGTATCGATATTAATGACATTGATTTGGTCATCAACTTTGACGTTCCTAGTGATGGAGAAGATTATGTCCACCGTATCGGTCGTACGGCTCGTGCTCAAGCATCCGGTGTAGCACTTACCTATATTAATTCGGAAGATGCTTACAAATTCAAACGGATTGAAGAGTTAATAGAAATGGAAATCCACCGTATCCCTTTACCTCCTGACTTGGCCCAGTTTAAAATGGACCCCACTAGAAGGTCTAATAAAAGAGGATCCTATGGTCGCTCTGGTGGAGGTAGAAAGTATTCTAAAAACCGATCCGGAGGCCGGAATAAACGTCGATAGCGCATTTGAGCTTATTATAAAACAACTTGTTGGTTTGCTTTCAAAACATTTTATTTTATAAATAATTTTTGAAAACAAAATTTTTTATTTACATTAGTATGACATTAGGCATGCTAAATGTCAACAATCCTTATCCATTCACCTATTGAAGTTGCTCAAAACAATTTCACTTTAAACCAACAAACAATGAATATTAAACAATTCTCAATCGGAACTTTAGTTGGGGGCGTTACCCTCTTCTTACTAGGCTTTTTAGTCTATGCGGTCTTATTTGGCACTTTTTTTGAAGCCAATGCCGGCTCTGCATCGGGTGTATCCCGCGCAGATGATTCCATGGTGATGCCCTTACTCTTCCTCGGAAATATTGCCATGTCAGCGCTTCTGACTTACATTTATTTGCAATGGGCTCAGATTAGCACCTTTATGACCGGTCTTAAAGGCGGATTAATCATTGGCCTTTTAATGAACCTTGGCCACAATTTGATTATGTATAGTACTACTAATATCATGAATATTACTGGTACGATAGTAGATGTCGTTCTTTATACCATTGTCATTGGGCTTACTGGTGGAGTGATTGGCCTAGTTCTTGGCCGTGTAAAAAAATAGTCTACTGATTGTACTTTATAATGGCTCCATAATAAGTTGCCGATTAGGTTAAAATTATTTTTTGCCATTACTTAGAAGCTAGTTGAAAGTAATCAACTAGCTCTTATTTTATTTCTAGAATCTACTTTCACATGCGATTCCCAGCCTACTTTTTTCTGACTTTAATTACTTGTACTAATATCTTAATGAGTTGCCAAGAAACAACCGCACCCAATACTAGTAATTGGACCGTCCAAAAACTGGATACCTTTGCTATGCCTAATAGCATTAGAGCTATCCAGGCAATAGATGATCAAAGTATGTGGTTTGCAGGTTCTGCTGGCATCTACGGCTTTACACAAAACGGTGGACAAGATTGGAAGATGGATACTATTAAAACAGATACCCTCACCCCTCATTTTCGAGCCATCGCAATTACTGATCAAGCGGTTCATTTATTGAGTATCGGGTCACCTGCTTTATTGTATCGATCCACAGATCAAGGCCAAAACTGGTCTATTGTTTATCAAGAAAACCATCCTTCTGCTTTTTATGATGCCATGGCTTTCTGGGATGATAAAAATGGCATTGCCATGGGGGATCCCACTGACAATTGTCTTTCAGTGATTCGTACCGAAGACGGTGGTCGTAGCTGGACAAAGGTAGATTGCGCCACTATACCTTCCGCTGCAGATGGAGAAGCCGCTTTTGCAGCCAGCAATAGCAACTTAAGCTTACAAGCTGATGGAAAAGTATGGATGGTATCCGGAGGAAAACGTGCGCGCGTTTATCACAGTTCAGACTATGGAAAAACCTGGGAGGCCTTTGACACACCCATGGCAGAAGGTGGACAAATGACTGGGATTTATACCGTAGCCTTCCACGATGCACAAAACGGTACCATATTCGGTGGTGATTGGAATGATATGCCTGTAAACACGAAAAACAAGGCACAAAGTACGGATGGAGGCCGCACTTGGAAATTGCTACAGGATGGCCAAGACCCCGGCTATCAATCTTGCGTAAAATATATTCCAGGGACCGACGGCAAAGGCTTATTCACATGTGGTATTCCCGGTGTCAACTATAGCCTAGATAATGGTCAACAATGGCAATCCTTATCCGACCAGGCATACTACACCGTATCGTTTGGCGATAAAAATGTAGTATGGCTAGCCGGGAGTAAGAAGATCGCTAGGATGACTTATAAATTGGATTAATACGCGCGCTCTGTACGGCCCTCCATAAAGTTGACAAAAGAACGATTTACCACCCGGTTACCTCCTGGGGTTGGATAATTCCCAGAGAAATACCAATCCCCATTGTGTGTCTTGATTGCTTCGTGTAATCCTTCTACAGTTTGATAGATGATCTCCACCTTGGGTTTGATCCCTTTTGGGGTAATGATCTCCGCAATTTTATCAGAAACTTCTTCGTAGGTAAATTGATCATACAAAGTCTGTACTTCGTTGGTCATGTCTTCCTTGGCTAATTTGAGCTGCTCCTTACATCGTTTATAAGCATCTTTAAGGATTTTTTCTTTGCCATTTTCCTTTAACAGTGCTACTAGTGCTCGGAAAGCAACAAAATCACCCATAATAGACATATCGATCCCGTAACAATCTGGGTAGCGAATTTGGGGTGCTGAGGAAACCACAATTATTTTCTTAGGCTTCAAGCGCGAGACAATTTGCAAAATACTGTCTCTCAAAGTTGTCCCTCGTACAATAGAGTCATCAATCAAAACCAAAGTATCCTTATTGTTTTCTACAATACCATAAGTAATGTCATAAATATGAGAAACCAATTGCCCGCGGGAAGTAGAATCTGCGATAAAGGTCCTTTGCTTGGCATCCTTCACGATTATCTTTTCGATTCGTGGTTTCATACTCAAGATCTTCTCTAGTTTTTTAGGCTTGAGTTGGTTGTCTTTGAGTTGTAGGATTTTATCTTGTTTGATTTTATTCATCTCTTCCTGTATACCATCCATCAGACCATAAAAGGCAGATTCTGCGGTATTGGGTACATAAGAAAAAACGGTATGCTCAAAGTCGTTTTTAACAGCTTTGAGAATCGATTTTGTCAGTTGTTTACCTAAGTTTTTACGCTCTAAATAAATATCCCGATCCGTTCCTCTTGAAAAATAAATACGCTCAAAAGAACAAGGACGCATGGGCTGTGGATCAGCAATAGGTAATTCTGCAACTCGGCCATCAACTTTTACAATAAAGGCGTGTCCAGCCTTCAATTCTTTGACTTCATCAAAATGTAAATCAAAGGTTGTCTGAATGGCGGGACGTTCGGAAGCGACTACAGCTACTTCATCATCATGGTAATAATAAGCAGGACGAATTCCATTGGGGTCTCTTACCACAAAGGCATCACCATGACCAATTAAACCAGCCATCACATAACCGCCATCAAACTTTTTACTGGCTCGTTTTAGCAGTCGTTGGATATCCAATTCCTTAAAAATAAGATCATTAATTTCAATATTAGAATGGCCATCCGGCTTAAACCAAGTATGTAAGCGCTGCACCTCATCATCCAGGAAGTGCCCTATTTTTTCCAAAACGGTAACGGTATCCGATTTTTCTTTAGGATATTGGCCCAATTCAACTAGTTCTTCAAACAGCTCATCAACATTGGTCATATTGAAGTTGCCCGCAAGAATCAAGTTCCTGGTAATCCAGTTATTTTGCCGTAGGAAAGGATGACAAGTCTCAATTCCATTGTCGCCATGCGTACCGTACCGCAAATGCCCCAACAGTAATTCACCGGTATAAGGCATGTGCTCTTTCATGAAAGCCGCATCATTCAATTGTGCTGGCTCTAAACCTTCAAAACGCTTGTGAATCTGCTCGAAAAGATCCGCCAGATAATTAGGCGCAATACTTCGCTTTCGACTGATGTACTTACGGCCCGGCTTCGGATTAATTTTAATCGTTGCCATACCAGCGCCATCTTGCCCACGGTTACGCATTTTCTGCATTAACAGGCGTAGCTTCTCTACACCATACAAGGAAGAACCATACTTTTCTTGGTAAAATTCAAGTGGTTTAAGTAAGCGGATAACTGCGACGCCACATTCGTGCTTGATTACATCACTCATAAGTGCTATTGGATTGAGAGTGCAAAGTTAGTTTTAAAATTTAGTAAT
>CAXIDD010000470.1:0-4656 GCA_964021975.1 uncultured Saprospirales bacterium
ATATTTTTTCCAGAAATATGGACACCGCTTTTATTTTTACTCCTGGTCTTGCTGACCATTGGAGCTTCTTTTTTTAGTTATACAAGCGTACTCTTGCTAGCCAATTTTTTCTTCGTTCTACTAGCAGGGTATTTGCTCTGGGGGCGTACGTACCTTTTTCTACAAAAAATCGTTTTGATTTGCTTTTTCGTATGTGTATTAGCCATGACTGATGGCCAAAAACTGATGGATATGGGCGCACCGCTTGTCTTATTTTTTATTGGTGGATTTAGCATAGGTTTGATTGCCTGGATTTTTTCTTTGTTCCCTTTTGGGAAACGTTTGGGGAGATTTGAAAACTCTTAAATATAAACAATTGATCACATTTTCATATGAAGAAAAACAAGCAAAAAATTGCCCTAAATAAAATATTTATCGGCATTTAACAAAAGAAAAAATAAAATACAAATTACTGACTAACAGTTATTTAAACAATAAAAAAAGCTAAAAAAACCATAAACCCTATAAACCCCATAGGGTTTATTTGCTTTAGATAGAATTATGACTTAGCTTTGTAAAGCATAACCAAAAAACACAATACTTTAGGCGGGATAATTTCCACAAAAATGACCCATATCCAAGCCTAAGAAGCTATTTATTAACACCAATTTACTGTTCAACAATTCTTATCCGTATCACCACAATACGGCCTAGTAGCTTGTTGCCTAAACAAAAACTATGCAAAGCTTTAGAACCGAACTAGAAAACCCTACAGTAGAAAAAGACATTATCGAGCTGGAGCGTAAAATTCATCTTTTTAAAACCGGAAAGATGGATGAGGATCGCTTTCGTAGTCTTCGCTTGGCCAGAGGTGTTTATGGTCAACGTCAACCAGGTGTCCAGATGATCCGAATTAAAATTCCATATGGGAAATTATCTACTGAACAATTAGAACGAATCGCAGATGTCTGTGATGAATATTCAACCGGTAATCTGCATATTACCACTCGCCAGGATATTCAAATTCACTATGTGAGTCTTGATCGCACACCTGAACTTTGGACGGAGCTAGAACAAAGTAAAGTTACTTTACGCGAAGCTTGTGGGAATACAGTCAGGAATGTTACCGCCTCTCCCTGGGCAGGAATCGACCCTTCGGAGCCCTTTGATGTAAGTCCTTATGCGCAGGCCTATTTTGAATACTTTCTTAGAAATCCAATTTGTCAGGAGATGGGCCGTAAATTCAAGGTATCTGTTTCATCTTCTGATCAAGATGATGCCTTTAGCTTTGTACATGATCTAGGGTTTATACCTAAGATAAAGGCTGGCCAACGTGGCTTTAAGGTTATGCTAGGTGGTGGCATAGGGTCGCAGCCTAGACATGCTGACGTTATGTATGATTTTTTACCAGCCGATCAGATCATTCCACTCGGCGAAGCAGTCTTACGAATTTTTGATCATCACGGGGAACGACTGCGTAGGAACAAAGCAAGGATGAAGTTCCTTATCAAAGAATGGGGCCTTGAAACTTTTATGGAAAAAGTAGAAGCCGAACGAAAAGTACTGGGCCATGAACACATTCCTATTGCATTTGAAGTAGAAACCGTACCAGCATTACCAACTGAATCGATAAATGAACCCAAAAAGATAGATGACCAAAACTTTGTAGCATGGAAAAAGGTAAATGCTAGGCCACAAAAGCAAGTTGGTTATTACGCCGTAGGAATTAAAGTAGAAACTGGAGATTTCAGTACGGATATTGCTAGGAAGTTCACAAAAATTGTCCGTCAATTTGCTGCCGATGATATCCGACTAACGGCTACACAAGGAATTGTCCTCCGGTATGTAGCGGCTAAAGATCTATACCAACTCTACCAAGCACTTTATCCACTAGGTTTTGCGCAAGTAGGCTTTGAATCCATTGCCGATATCGTTGCTTGTCCAGGTACTGATACTTGTAATCTGGGCATTGCCAGTAGCATTGGCTTAGCGAAAGAACTAGGCCGTGTTCTAGAAAAAGAATATGCTCCTTTCATACTGGACAGATCGCTAAGCATTAAGATTAGTGGCTGTATGAATGCTTGTGGTCAACATACCATCGCCAATATTGGCTTTCAGGGAATGACCCTAAAGTCAAATGGTTTAGTAGCACCAGCCACTCAAATTCTTCTAGGAGGAGGAGTACTCGGTAATGGACAAGGACGGTTTGCGGATAAGTTAATCAAAATACCTTCTAAGCGGACGCCCCAGGCCTTGCGTCTAATCCTTAATGATTTCGATCAGAATACGGATATAGACACTTCCTTTTTAAATTATTATGATGAACGAGGTAAGGATTATTTCTACCAATTGCTCAAACCACTATCTAAAAGTGATGACCTCCAAGCCCAAGATTTTATTGATTGGGGCAATGAGCAAAAATACGAAAAAGCCATAGGCATTGGAGAATGTGCTGGTGTAACCGTTGACCTTGTTGCCACTCTAATCATGGAAGCAGAGGAGCGCTTAGCGCAAGCCAAGGAATTCCTGGATAGCGGGCAATGGGCAGATGCCATCTACGCTTCGTATAGTGGCCTTATAAATAGTGCTAAAGCAATATTGACCGGATCGGAAGCTCGATTAAGTTCCCAGGCGGCTATTATCCGTGCTTTTGATGAACATTTTGCTGAATTATCAACTCCCGGAGGAACCTTATCGGCCCTTGTAAAGGCCATGAAAAAAAGAAATCCTGAGGCTGCATTTGCTCAGGAATTCTTTGAAGATGCTCAATCTTTCTTAACCTTAATTATCCAAACACGTCATGCACAATTACAAGCATAAAGGTAAAATAACCTTGGTTGGAGCTGGCCCAGGTGATCCAGACCTCATTACCCTAAAGGCCATCAAAAAATTAAACAAGGCGGATGTCGTGTTTTACGATGCCCTGGTCAATCCAGTTATTTTGGATCATGCCTACCAAGCCAAACAAGTTTTTGTAGGAAAACGTAAGGGTTTGCACCGTTTCTCACAAGACCGCATCAACGAGATGATCATCGGGGCTGCACAAGAAGGGCAAAAAGTAGTTCGTCTAAAAGGAGGTGATGCCATGGTCTTTGGACGGGCCATGGAAGAATTGACTGCGGCCCGTTCGCTTGGGCTAGAGACAGAAGTTGTGGCAGGGATCTCTGCTTATTGTGGAATCATGGCCCAACAGCAAATACCTTTAACCAAACGCTGCACCTATGAAAGCTTCTGGGTGACTACCGGCTATACTTGTGATGGTAAAATTTCGGAAGATATTCATCTCGCAGCAAAGTCATCAGCTACCGTGGTGGTATACATGGGGATGACCCATATCATAGATATTATCAATGCTTTCCGCCAACATAAACCGGCTGACTATCCAGTAGGAATTTACCAAGACGGGACATTAGATACGGCCCGTCATGTCATCGGCAACCTCGATAATATTGTCGAGTTGAAGCAACAGCACCGGATCAAAAACCCAGCAATTATTGTATTTGGAGCGGCCGTATTAGAAGGTTTAGACCCCATTGGCTTAGCCCAAAAAATTCCTTTTGCAGAGGTCTAGTAAGCTGTCCTTAAAAGTAAAGACCCATCTATAAAATTATATAATTGGTCATTTAACAAAAACTACTGTTTTGAATGAATTATATCCGATCTTTCTGAAACTTGATCAACTGGAAATACTAGTAGTTGGTGGCGGTTATGTGGCAGCAGAAAAACTAGGCTTTATCTATAAATCTAGCCCCAGAGCACGCATAACGATTGTAGCGGACTTTATTAGACCAGAAGTAGTAGAAATAATAGCAGGAAAATCCGTAAAAGTAATCCAACGCAAATATCGAAGACGAGATCTACGTGGTAAACATATGGTTATTGTAGCCACCAATAAACTACCCGTCAACTATAAAGTACGTGCCCACTGCGCCACTCGTAATATCATCGTTAATGTAGCGGATGATCCGGAGAACTGTGATTTCTATATGGGTGGTATTGTCACCAAGGGCAATCTAAAACTGGGAATTTCTACCAATGGAAAATCGCCCACGCTTGCAAAGCGCTTACGCCAGCTTTTTGAGCAAATTTTCCCAGCAGAAATTGACGAATTGTTAGAGAACCTTAACACTTATCGAGCTACCCTACAACAAGATTTTGAAGAAAAAGTAGAAACATTAAATAATTTAACCGAAAGCCTAATTCAACAGGAAAGCAATAATTGATTATTCCATATTGCCAATCAACTATTCAACTAAACAAAAATTAAACAAGAATGAATATTGCGACTAAACATGATATAAAAACACTAAACCAGACCTACCGACCACTTAGTGTTGAACAAAGGATTAAACGACTTTACGATGATTTTCCTCCGGAAGAGATCATGCTGACTTCTTCTTTTGCCACTACTTCGGCGCTCCTATTGAGTTTGTTTTCTAAAATTCAGCCACAACAGGAACTCTTTTTTATTGATACTGGCTACCACTTTGATGAAACCCTTCAGTACAAAGATGAGCTTACGGAATTACTAAATATTAATGTTACTTCCATCCATCCTGAAACCAAAGAACACACTAAAACCCAAGCAGAGGAGACTTGGAAGACAAACCCCAACTATTGCTGCTTTATTAACAAAGTAGCACCATTAGAAAAGCTAAAATCGAACCATTCTGTGTG